>CAJAFJ010000028.1 GCA_903938955.1 uncultured beta proteobacterium
TGAACTCCTGGTGAACAGTCAGTGTAGGGGTTAGGTGTTGTATTTTCTTGTCGTTATACGTTACCGCCGTCGCGCGTGGCATGCGCTTTTGCAACAGAGTGTTCAGGTTCTCTTGGTTGATTGAGCGGCTGGCCGCGTTCATGTCGCCATTCTGCTTGATGAATATGGCGGTGTAATAGAGGGCTATGCAGATTAATCCAAGCACCCCATTTCAGGGCTATCTCAAGTGAGCGCCGACAACCGGGCCAAGCTGTCGCTGGCCGCTTTTGACCAGGTGGTGAACGCCACCTCGGGTTTTCGCTCGCGCCCCGGCCAGCGCGAGATGGCGCAGCGCATTGCCAGCAGCCTGTCCACCGTGAATTTGGGTGAGCACGCCAATCCGGGCAAATCCATCACGGTCATTCAGGCTGGCACCGGTGTCGGCAAGTCGGCGGCTTATTTGTCCACCACGGTGTCGATGGCGCTGGCGCTGAAAACCCGGGTCATCATCTCGACCGCCACCGTGGCGCTGCAAGAGCAGCTCATGACCAAAGACCTGCCCGCACTGGCTGCGGTGCTGGAGACGCCGTTTGTCTTTGCCCTGGCCAAGGGGCGCGGGCGTTACGTGTGCAAGCTCAAGCTGGAGCGCCTGGCCGGGCCGGGTGGCGATGTCGATTTGTTTGAGCCGGACGAAGACCCGCCGCCACCGCGCACCGCATTTGCCAAGCAATTGCAGGGCGAAGACCCGGAAGAGCGCCGCATCAAACTCTATGCGAGCCTGGCTGACTCCCTGATCGGCAACCGCTGGGATGGTGACCGCGACAACCTGGCGGAGCAACCCGAGTCGCGCGACTGGTCGGCCGTGGCTGCCGAGCGCCACACCTGCACGGCCCGGCATTGCCCGCGCTTTCGGGATTGCAGCTATTACAACGCGCGCACCAAGCTGGCCGAGGCGCAGGTGATCGTCGCCAACCACGACCTGGTGCTGGCCTCGATGGGCCGTAAAACCTTGCCTGACCTGGACAAATGCCTGATCGTGTTCGACGAGGGCCACCATCTGCCTGCCGTGGCGCTGGACCAGTTCTCCAGCAGCATGGATTTATCCAGCCTGCGCTGGCTTGATAAGTTGCCCAAGGCGATGCAAGAGGTGGCTGAAAAAGTCCACGTCACGCTGGCACAAGACGTCACCACGCTGGCGCAGCAGCTCAAAACCGCGCTGTTTGATGTCGGGCGCATCGTGATGGACCTGCTGGCCGTGAATGTCACCGGCTATGACGGCATTCATCGCTTTAAAAATGGCGTGCTGCCCGACGCGCTAACCGACCCGGTCACGCTGATTCACGGTCATGCCGATGGTCTCTCCAACGCGCTGGAGGCGCTGGGCGCCGAGGTGAAGTTGCTGGCCAAAGAAGACCCGTCGCAGGCGTTGATGTGCTCGCAGCTGTACGCCCGGCTCGGGCAACTCGCGCCCAAACTGGGCAGTGTGGTGGAGACCAGCAGCCTGCTGCTGGAGCACGGCCCGCAGCCGCTGGCCAAGTGGCTCAAGTCTGACACCAGCTCGGGCCTGGTCTTTTTGAGCGCCCACGCCTGCCCGATCGTGCCCGGCGACCTGCTGCGCCAGAGCCTGTGGAGTCAGGTGCGCGGCGCGGTGGTCACCTCGGCGTCGCTCACCAGTTGCGGCAGTTTTGACTACTTTTTGCACGAGGCCGGTCTGGTTAACAACCCGAATGCGTCTACGCTGGAGGTTGAAAGCCCCTTCAACTACACCACACAGGGCCAGTTGATCGTGGTTGAAACCGAGGCCGATCCCAAGAACGCCGAGGCGTATACGCGTGAGATGGTGGGCGAATTGCTGAAGGATCTGGCCCGGGTCGAGCATGGTGCGCTGGTTTTGTTCACCTCGCGCGTGCAGATGAAGGCGGCGGTGGATGCCTTGAGTTCGACCTTGCAGGAGATGGTGCTGGTGCAGGGCCAGATGGCACGTTTGCGGCTGCTGGCCACGCACCAGGCGCGGGTAGAAGCTGATTTTCCGTCGGTGATTTTTGGGCTGCAGTCGTTTGGCGAGGGGCTGGATTTGCCCGGCAAGCTGTGCGAAACCGTGTTCATCGCCAAGCTGCCCTTCAGCTCGCCGTCGGACCCGGTGGAAGAGTCCCGCTCGGAGTGGCTGAAAAGCGTGGGGCGCGATCCGTTTTCCGAACTGGTGGTGCCCGCCACCGGTATCAAGCTGTTGCAATGGACGGGCCGGGCGATTCGCACGGAGTTGGACCACGCGACCGTTATTTGCTATGACCGGCGTTTGTTGCGGCTGGCCTTTGGGCGGCGCATGTTGCAGGGTTTGCCGCCGTATGCGGTGTCACGCCGGGTGGCTGGCGTGATGCAGCCTGTTTGAAGTTATTTCCTTGGTGTTTCAGGGAAAAGCGCTTGCCGTGAAGAATAGGCCATCGATATATTTATTAGAGACATGAAGATAATTTTTTCGCTGATTTTTCGGATGGTTTTGTTGCTGGTGGGGCTTGTTTTTCTGGCCAGTTTGCTGGGCGCAGCGCTGTTGCTGTTGGTGGTTTGGCTGCTGCGGGCGCTGTGGGCGCGTTTGACCGGGCAGCCGGTGGTGCCATGGACGTTTCAGATTAACCGGCAGGCGATGATGGATCGTTTTTACCGCGGGCCGGGGGCTGGGGGTGCGGCTCGTCCGGGTGACGCTGATGTGATTGATGCGGAGGTGGTGGAGGTTATCGAGGTCAAAGAGATCAAGCCGCCGGAGCGTTGAATTTCTTCA
>CAJAFJ010000029.1 GCA_903938955.1 uncultured beta proteobacterium
GCAGTTTTTTTCGCCCGGTAGCAGCGCGCACCCAGCGCAGTAAAAACCGGTTGGCATCACTGGCGGACAACGCGCTTTGCCAAAAGGGCAAACCAAAACGACGCGCCAGTTCTGCCCCCACCCAGACGGCATCATCGCCGCTGAGCATGGTGGTGCACCCCTGCGCCACCTGACGCTGCACCGCCTGCACCACCGCTGGCGGCGCGTGACCAAACATGGCACCGGTGTCACCCAGACAAAAATCCACATAACTGTGGCCGTCGGCATCGGTCATGTGTGCGCCCTGCGCGCTGACCACCTGCAATGCAAACGGTGTCGACCAGTCACTCATCCAGTGCAATGGCACGCCAAACAGCCAGTGCGCAGCGGCTTGCAGCGCCAGGGCCTGCGATTTCGGGTTATTGGCGACAAAACGTGTTTGCTCCTGCTGCGCCAAGGTTTTGCAAGCGTCAGTGGATGAAAAAGTGGCTTTTTTAAGCATTTTTGCCCTTAGGTGCTTATCCAGTAAGCATTAGACGCTATAAAAAATGAAGTGATTGATTTAACCGGGGCATCGCGCATCCTGACCCGAACAATGCGGCCAGACACGCGATCACACCAACAGCAACAAATGCTCGCGCTCCCACGAACTGATCACCCGGCTGTAGGTGGCGTACTCCAGTTCTTTCACCGCGCAAAACGCCTTCACAAACTGGGGCCACAACACATCGGCCATGGCCTCACAGCCCCGCATGCGGGTAATGGCATCCTCCAGGTGGCGGGGCAATTCGTAGTCCAGGTCCCAAGCGCTGCTGTCCATTGGGTCTGAGGGATTGATCTTTTCCATCATGCCCAGGTAGCCGCAGCCCAGCGTGGCCGCCATCGCCAGATAGGGGTTGACATCAACCCCTGGCACCCGGTTTTCCACCCGGCGGTTTTGCGCATCGGATTTGGGGATGCGAATGCCGCAGGTGCGGTTGTCCAGCCCCCACTGCACGTTGATGGGGGCCGACATGAAGCGTGACAAGCGCCGGTAGGAGTTGACATACGGTGCCAACATGGGCATCACCTGGGGCACATACTTTTGCAAGCCGCCAATGTAGTGGTTGAAGTGTTCACTGCTGCTGCCGTTTGCGTTTGAGAAGATATTGCGCCCGGTGTCCATGTCCAGCACACTTTGGTGGATGTGCATGGCGCTGCCGGGCTCCATTTCCATCGGTTTGGCCATAAAGGTGGCAAAAATACCGTGCCGCAACGCGGTTTCACGCACGGTGCGTTTGAACAAAAATACCCGGTCGGCCAGGTCCATCGGGTCACCGTGGCTGAAGTTGATTTCCATCTGGCCCGCACCCGCTTCGTGAATCAGCGTCTCCACGCCGAGCCGGTGCACGCTGCAAAACTGCGATAGTTCCATGAAAAACGGGTCAAAGTCATTGACCGCGTCACTCGAATACGACTGCCGCCCAGCCTCGGCCTTGCCGGTGCGCCCCAGCGGCGGCTGCAAGGGTTCGTGCGGGTTGTTTTGGCGTGCAA
>CAJAFJ010000030.1 GCA_903938955.1 uncultured beta proteobacterium
GGCCACCGAGCAGTACCACTTCATCGGCAAGGACATCATCACCTTTCACACCCTGTTCTGGCCGGCGCTACTGCACTTCAGCGGACGCAAGGTGCCCGACGCGGTCTTTGTGCATGGCTTTCTGACTGTCAACGCCGAGAAGATGAGCAAGAGCCGCGGCACCGGCCTGGACCCGCTCAAGTACCTGGGCTTGGGCATGAACCCAGAGTGGCTGCGCTACTACCTGGCCACCAAACTGAATTCGCGCAACGAAGACCTGGAGTTCAGCCCTGAAGACTTCATGGCCCGCGTCAACAGCGATCTGGTCGGCAAGTTCATCAACATCGCCAGCCGTGCCGCCGGTTTTATCGCCAAGCGATTTGACGGCCAACTGGGCGCCATCGCCGAAGACGGCGCCGCGCTGCTGAACCAGTTGCGCATTGAACGCGTCAGCATTGAAGTGCTGTACGAAGCCCGCGAATTTGCCAAAGCCCTGCGCGAAACCATGCTGCTGGCCGACCGCGTGAACGAGTACGTGGACGCCAACAAGCCCTGGGAACTGGCCAAGAAAGAAGGCATGGAAGCCCGCCTGCACGATGTGTGCACCGTCTGCATCGAAGCCTTTGCCCTGCTCACCACCTACCTCAAACCGGTGCTGCCCGCACTCGCCGCACAGGTCGAAGCCTTCCTCAACAGCGCACCGCTGACGCTGGGCGCAGCCAGCCAAGCACTGGGCGCCGGTCACCGCATTGGCGACTACAAGCACCTGATGCAGCGCGTGGACATCAAGCAGCTTGAATCCCTGTTTGAAGCCCCCGCCCCGACCGAACCTGTGGTTGAGTTGACCGTGCCCGGTGGCGAAGCCATCGCGCCCACCATCGGCATCGACGATTTCAGCAAGGTGGATTTGCGCATCGCCAAAATCGTCAACTGCGAGGCGGTGGAAGGTTCCACCAAGCTCCTGCGCCTGACGCTGGATGTGGGCGAAGGCAAAACACGCAACGTCTTCAGCGGCATCGCATCCAGCTACCAACCGGCAGACCTGATCGGCAAACACACCGTGATGGTGGCCAACCTGGCCCCGCGCAAGATGAAATTCGGTATCTCCGAGGGCATGGTGCTGGCCGCTGGTCATGCGGACGAAAAAACCAACCCCGGCATCTACGTGCTGGAACCTTTGCCGGGCGCACAGCCCGGCCTGCGGGTGCGTTGAGGGCTTAGAATTCCGATCCTCATGGGATTACGCCATTCATTGAGTTCTTTGCTGAACTCACCCCTCTCCAAACGCCGCAAATTCATCACGCGGCTGCGTCACTGTGGGCCGCCGACCTTGACTTGAACCCCTTGGTGTTCAAGTCCTTGTCGGAGTCCCTTCATGCTTTGTTTCTCCTTTTCTGTTGGCGTTAAGACCACGGGCAGCCGCCTGCTGGGGGCGAAAGCCCGCGCGCTCAAGCCATGAGCCAGCTCATTGCGGCCGTGCTCGTGTTGATGCTGGGTGGCGGGCTGTGCCTGTTGCCGACCTCTAACAAAATTCGCGTGAGCCTGGGCCTGGCCTCGCAAGTCATCGCCACCGGGCTGGTCTGGTCGGCGGTGCTGCCGGTGCTGTTGGGCGGCCCCATGATCACCGGGGAACTGGCCTGGGCCCACCCCATCGGCGCCCTGCGCTTCAGGCTCGACGCATTGGGGGCCTTTTTTCTGGCCTGGTCATTGCCCATGACGCTCTTGGGCAGTGTTTATGCCGTGGGCTATTTGCGCCAGCACTTTGACGGGCCACGCCATCTGGGCGTGCACTTTGGCCTGCTGAACATGATTTCCTTGTCGTTTTTGCTGGTCTACACCGGTGAGCACGCCATGACCTTTTTGCTCGGCTGGGAAATCGCCGCGCTGGCCGCCTGGCTGCTGGTGATCTGGGACTACACCAACCAGAA
>CAJAFJ010000031.1 GCA_903938955.1 uncultured beta proteobacterium
GAATCAGCACCTTGCTTTTGGGCTTGGCTTGGCTGAAGTAATGCGCCACCAGGCAGGCCCGCTCATACGGTCCGGGCGGGCAGCGGTATGGCGCCAGCGGGATGGCCAGGGCGTAGACGCCGCCATCGGGCATGGCCTCCAGCTGCTGGCGCAAGGCGACGGTTTGGGCACCGGCTTTCCAGGCATGCAGCACCTTGTCTTGGGCCTGCGGGCTGGCCATGCCGGGCAGGGTTTCCCACATAAAGTCGACCCCGGGCGAAACAATCAATCGGTCGTAAGACAGCTCGCCGCCGCTGGCCAGCCGCACCCTGCGCTTGTCGGCATCGATCACCGTGACCTTGTCGCGCAGCACACGGACCCCATGGCGTTTCACCAGGTGGTCATAGCTGAGGGTGATGTCGGCCATGCGCTTGTTGCCCGCCAGCACCAAGTTGGACATCGGGCAGGAAATAAACGACGCACCGGGCTCGATCAGCGTCACCTGAATGCCGTAGTCCGACCACAGGCGCACATACTTGGCCGCGGTGGCGCCCCCGTAGCCGCCACCGACCACCACCACATGCGGCCCTTTGCCGGTGCCCGGGCTGGCGCAACCCGTCACAAAACCAAGTGCCCCCAGCATGGAGCCGGCACCCAGCGTTTGCAATATTTGACGACGTTTCATCTGCGCTCCCTTATTTCTTCAAGGCCGCAAAATAGCCGGCCAGTTGCTCAAGTTGCTCATCCGAAAAGCCTTTGGACAGCTGGTGCATGAGGGTGGCGGGTTTCTTGCCGCTTTTGAAGTCGAGCATTTTTTTGAGCAACTCGTTTTTGGGCATGCCCGCCAGCGAGTCCATGCCCGGCTGGGCCACGCCGTGGGTGCCGTGACAACTGGCACATGAGGCGGCCATGCTGCGCACCTGCAAAGCATCGGCGCTGGCCCCTGCACCGGCACTGGCCAGCACAAGGCCCGCCATCACTTTGATCCATTGCTTCATCTTGTCTCCTGGGAATCAGCGCGGGCCCGCTGGGGCATTCGAAAAATCACCTTCAGCCTCAATCTGCGTACACAAGGCGCGGCAAATTGTCGGCACCCGGTCATCAATGATGCGGTAAAAAATTTGAACGCCATCGCGGCGTTTGCCCAAAATTTCGGCTTGGTACAGCGTGTTCAGGTGCTGTGACATATTGGGCTGGGTGGTGTTGATTTTGCTGAGCAAGTAGCTGACGTTTTTTTCACCGTCGCACAAACAACTGATGATTTTCAGGCGCAATGGCGCTGACATCACCCGGAACAGCTCAGCGGCCTTTTCAAACACGGCGTCAGGTTTGTCCAACTCGGAAGGGGTCGTGTGTGTTGAGGGTGTTGTCATACAAAAATAGTCAGTTTTCAACGGGCAGAAGCCCGTAGCGTACGGCTCAGCAGCATCACCGGCAGCAGGCCGACCAGCACCAGGGCGAGCGAAGGCAAGGCCGCTTCGCCCAGGCGCTCATCGCGCGCCATCTGGTAGGCCACCACGGCCAGGGTGTCGCTATTGAAGGGCCGCAGCACCAGGGTGGCAGGCAACTCTTTCATCACATCGACAAACACCAGCAAGGCGGCCGCGGCGGTAGAGCGCTTCAACAAGGGCCAATGCACGCGACGCATCAGCGCCACATCGCCGGTGCCGAGCATGCGGGCCGAGTCGTCAAAACTCAGGGGCACACGCGCATAACCGCTTTGTACCGATTGCAGTGCCACCGCGCAAAACCGCACCAAATAAGCCCAAATCAGACCCAGCGAGGTGGCGGTCAGCACATAACCCACCGTGCTTTGCGGCGCCACGGTTTGCAGCCAGCCGACCGGCAACAGCAAGCCCACCACGATCACGGCCCCCGGCACGGCATAACCCAAGCTGACCAACTGGGCCGCCAGCCGGGTCGGCAAATCCGGGCGGCGGCGCAGGTTGAACGCAATCACCAGCGCCAGCCCCACCGCCAGCACCGCCGTGAGGGCGCCCAGGCGCAGGCTGTTGAACGACCAGCCCAAAAATTGGCTCCACGACACCACCTGCCAGTCGGCCATGAGCGGGCGCAACATGAACAGCACCGGCAGCACAAAGCCGAATAACACGGGCGCGCCACAAATCACCCAGGCCAGCCAGCGGGCGCGCCCGTGCAAGGCCACCGGCTGCGCATCCAGCGTGCCGGCGCGTGCGCCCTTGGTGACTGAAAAGCGCATGCGTTTTTGCGCCCGCCGCTCCAGGTACATCAGCAAGGCCACCATCAGCAACAACAAGGTGGCCAACTGGGCGGCGGCGACGTGGTTGTCCATGGCGAGCCAGGCCTTGTAGATACCGGCGGTAAAGGTCTGGATGCCGAAATAGCTCGACACGCCGTAGTCGGCCAGCGTTTCCATCAGCGCCAGTGCGGTGCCTGCCGCCACCGCCGGGCGGGCCAGCGGCAAGGCGATTTCAACCATGCGCCGGCGCATGGGCGCGCCCAGCAGGCGGGCAGCTTCCATCAAGTGCGAGGCTCGCTCGCCCAGCGCAGTGCGGGCCAGCAAGTACACATAAGGGTAAAGCGCAAAAGTAAAGACCCAAGCCGCGCCGCTCAGGCTGCGAATCTCGGGAAACACCCGACCTTCCAGCCCCAGTGTTGAACGCACGGCGGTCTGCAAGGGGCCGCTGAATTGAAGGAAGTCGGTGTAGGCAAACGCCACCACATAGGCCGGCATGGCCAGCGGCAGCAGCAAGGCCCATTCAAACACCCGCCGCCCCGGAAAATCAAACAAGGTCACCGCCGTGGCGGCCGGCAAACCCACCAGCACCACGCCCAGCGCCACCAACACGCTCAGCAAGACAGTAGTGCCCGCGTAGTCCGGCAGCACCGTGCGGCTCATCTCGCCCAGAATTTGGGCCGCCGCCCCCGCATCACCCCACGGCAGCCAGGAGGCAAAAATGGCCAGCACCGGCAACATAAAGGCCAGTGTCAAGACAAATAACAAGGATTGGCGAAGCCAGCGAAACAGCATGGAAATTGGACTCGTCAGTGTGCAAATGAGAATTGTAAGCATCTACAATCTTTTTCATGTTTTTAGAAGTCTCACAACTCCAGATCATCTACCCGGGCCGCCCGCAACCCGCCGTGCGTGAGGTCTCGTTTGGCTTGCGTGCGGGCGATATTGGCGTGCTGATCGGACCGTCCGGTTGCGGCAAAACGACCTTGCTGCGCGCCGTGGCCGGGCTGGAGCCGGTGGCGTCGGGCCACATCAAGCTGGCGGGCGAAGTGGTCAGCAGCGCCCAGCACAATCTGGCGCCGGAGTCGCGCCAGATTGGCATGGTGTTTCAGGACTACGCCCTGTTTCCGCATCTGAATGTGGGCCGCAATGTCGGCTTTGGTCTTCACCACCTGCCTGCCAAAGCGCGGGCGGCGCGCGTGGCCGAGGTGCTGGAACTGGTCGGCCTGGCGGGCCAGGAAGAGCGCTTTGCCCATGAACTCTCCGGCGGCCAGCAACAGCGCGTAGCGCTTGCGCGGGCCTTGGCACCCAAGCCGCGCTTGCTGCTGCTGGACGAGCCTTTCTCCAACCTGGACGTGGACTTGCGCGAACGCCTGGCGCATGAGGTGCGCTCCATTTTGAAGGCGGCGCAGACCACGGCGCTGTTTGTGACGCACGACCAGCTCGAAGCCTTTGCCATTGGCGACAACATTGGCGTCATGCACCAGGGGCAGCTGCACCAGTGGGATGATGCCTACACGCTTTACCACCGCCCAGCCACCCGTTTTGTGGCCGAGTTCATTGGCCACGGCGTGTTTACCCCGGCCGTGATCACCGAGTCGAACCAGCAAATGGTGGTGCAAACCCCACTGGGTGACCTGCTCGATGTGGCCGAATGCCCGCTGCCCAGCGCCTACCCCGGCGGCGAGTGCGATGTGCTGTTGCGCGCTGATGACATCGTGCATGACGACTGCGCGCCAGTCAAAGCCGAGATTGTGCGCAAGGCGTTTCGCGGCGCCGAGTTTTTATACACCCTGCGCCTGGCCAGCGGCGAGGTGGTGATGGCCCATGTGCCGAGTCACCACGACCACAAAATCGGCGAGTGGATCGGCATTCGCCCGCAGGTGGACCACGTTGTCACATTCACGAGAAATCAGGCGTTAGCGCCAGCATCCATTGCGTAAGAAGCTATTAATTAGATAGCAAGTAGTTCTTGCGGCGTCAGGGCTTGCAGCGCGGCCTGTTTGACGGCCCGCGTCAGGCGCTGTGCCGACCCCGGCTCGCGCTCCCAGTGGTGCCAGTAGAGGGCCACATCCACCGCACTGCCCGGCAGCATTTCCGTCAGCGGCGGGCGCCCCGCGCGGGCCACCAAGTGCAAATCCGAGACCATACCCCAGCCCAGGCCATGCTCCAACGCACATTCATACGCATCCACTGCCGGCACAAAATGGCGCGGGTACTGGGGCGCCGACAACGCGAAGTGCTGGCTTAAAAACGCGTCCAGCAAACCATCTTTGCGGTTGAAACACACCGCTGGTGTCGCCAGCAGCCGGTGCACCGAGACCGCCCCGCCTTCAACACGGCACTGCTGAACCAGCGCCGAGGCCGCCACGCAGCGGTAACGCATGACGCCCAAAGGCTCGGCTAGACAACCGCGCATCGGCAGCTGCTGCGTGCTGACACAGCCCACCACATCGCCGTTTTTGAGGGCATCATGGGTGTGATCCTGGTCGTCGATCACCACGTCCACCAGCAGTTGATGCTGCATCAGCAAGGCGGCCACGCCGGGTAAAAACCAGCTCGACAGCGAATCGGCATTCACCGCCACGCTCAGACGCTGCCATTGCGGCGCAGCGCCCGGCACGCCCGTGCCCTGCAGTCCCGTCACCAGATCGGCCTCCATCAGGCGCAGCTGTTTGACGTGGGCCAGCAAGGCCTGCCCGGCCGGGGTAGCACGCACCGTTTTACCCCGCACCAGCAAGCGCTGGCCGAGGGTCGCCTCCAGGCCCTTGATGCGCAGGGACACAGCCGCCAGCGTCACGTTCAAGGCCAGCGCCGCCGGGCCAAATCCGCCTTGCTCCAGCACGGCGGCCAAGGCTTCGAGTTGTCGCGCATCCAGCATTCAGACCCCCTTTACTTAATAA
>CAJAFJ010000032.1 GCA_903938955.1 uncultured beta proteobacterium
CTCCTCCTGTCAGGAAATACTTAATTGAACTTTCCGTTGATGGTGTTACAGGGGCACTGACTGGAAAAAATACTGACGGTTGTTCATACGCAGGAACGGTTGCAGTTCATTCTGTGCCGAAAGAAGTTGGTGTATTCGATTTGAATAATATGGTGGTGACATGTCCTTCAGGTACCAAGAATTTTTCTGGGATCGTGACGCTGAACCCAACCGTCTCAAGCAAAGCCAGATTCTTGCTTGCCAACGGCACTGAAGGCACTGTTTGGTATGTCGACAATAGAGTCAAACAATTACCTTAAGTAAACCTTGTTATTGCAGGTGAATCTCAGCTGATATTGGCTAGTGCTTGTAACTTAGCCTCATCTTTTATAAAGATAAAGCTCATTTTTTGGCTGCGTAGTAGGAATTGGCCGTCGCGCCGTTCGCTGTTGAAATATCAATGACTCAAAAAACAAACAGCCCCGAGCTAACCGAGGCGCTTGCGTCGCTGCGCCCCTTCTTCATCAAGGCGTGGTTGATGGCGCTGATCGCCAGCGTTCTGCTGCTGGCCCCCAGCGTTTACATGCTGGAGGTCTATGACCGGGTTGTCAACAGCCGCAACCCGTTAACGCTGTTGATGCTCACTTTGTTGGTACTGATGGTGTACGGGGTGCTGGAGGTGCTGGATTGGGCGCGTAGCGAAGTGATGCGTGAAGCGGGCGAAGCGCTGGACCGTCAACTCGGCCCCCGCTTGTTTCGCGCCATGTTCGACGCCAGTCTCAAACGCACCGCCGGTGGCACTTTGCAGACGCTGCTGGATCTGCGCACGCTGCGTGACTTTATGCATTCGCCCGTGGTCGCTGCCGTGATGGAGCTGCCGGTGTCCTTGCTTTTCCTGGTGCTGGTGTTTGCCATTCATCCTTGGCTGGGCTGGTTCACTTTGGCGGGCGCCTTGGTGCAGGCCTCGCTGGCGTGGCTCAATGAGCGCACCACGCAACCTTTAATGAGCAAAGCCAACCGCACGGCTATGGTGTCGCAGCAGCAGGTGGATGCCATGCTGCGCAATGCACAGGTGGTGCAGGCAATGGGCTTGCAAGACAATATGTACCGTCGCTGGCACAAGCTGCAGCAAGAGTTTTTGGAGCAGCAGGCGACCGCCTCGGCACGCGCTGGCGCCTTTCAGGCAACGACCAAGTTCTGGCAGAACTTGGTCAGCTCAGGCTTGCTGGGTTTGGCGTGCTGGCTACTGCTACGCAACCAGCTCAATGGCAGTGGCGGCATGATGATCGTGGCCTCTATTCTGGGTGGCCGCGTGCTGGCGCCGCTGATTCAAGGTGTGGCGCAGTTGCAGTTGGTGGTGCAGGTGATGGATGCCAGGACGCGCTTGGCACAAGTGCTGCAGGCCATGCCGACACGCGCACCAGCCATGCCTTTGCCCGCGCCCAAGGGCTCGTTGCAAGTCGATGGATTGGTGGCGGCCGCGCCCGGTGGCAGCGTGCCGATTCTCAAAGGATTGTCTTTTGCCCTGCAGCCTGGCGAGGTACTGGCGGTCGTCGGCCCCTCAGCGGCTGGCAAAACCACGCTGGCCCGGCTGTTGATGGGTTTGTGGCCTGCAGGTAACGGAAAAGTGCGGCTGGACGGTGTAGACGTTTTCACCTGGGACAAGGCCGAACTCGGCCCCAACGTGGGTTATCTACCGCAAGGGGTGGAGTTGATCGACGGCACATTGGCAGAAAACATTGCCCGCTTTGGCCCCATTGACATGCAAAAGATTGAAGCTGCCGCCCGCGCCGTCGGCTTGCATGAATGGGCACTGCAGTTACCCCAAGGCTATGACAGCCCGGTGGGACGTGAGGGCAGTCTGCTCTCAGGCGGCTGGCGTCAACGGGTGGGGTTGGCCCGTGCCTTGTTCGGACGTCCGGTTTTTGTGGTGTTGGATGAGCCAAACGCTAGTCTGGATGATGCGGGCGATGCTGCATTGATGACGGCCATTGCCCAGTTCAAGGCGATGGGGACCACGTTTGTGGTGATGACGCACCGCACCAGCGTGCTGGATGTGACGGACAAAATATTGGTGTTACGTGATGGTCAGGCCCAAGCCTTTGGGCCGCGGGATGAAGTACTGGCGGCCCTGCGCCAGGCGACTGCGCCCCAAGTGGCCACATCAACGGCCGTCGTTGCGGCATGAACCGACTTCTTGAGATCACCCCGCATGCAGTTTAAAAATTTTCTGGATCGTTCGGAGTTGGGCCGCGTGTTGGCTGGCTTTCGGCGTGAGTTCTGGATCGCCGGTTTTTTTAGTCTGGTGGTCAATGCGCTCTTGCTGACCCCCACGCTGTACATGTTGCAGCTGTATGACCGGGTGATGGTGAGTAATAGCGAACTGACGCTGGTGGCGGTGTCGCTGATCACCGTGTTTTTGTTGGCTTTGATGGCGTTGGCTGAATGGGGTCGCACCCGGTTGCTGATTCAGGCTGGGTTGCGTCTGGACAAGCTGTTGAGTGCGCGGGTGTTTGGCGCCAGTTTTGCGGCGTCGCTGCGTCAGTCGGTCAAGAATCCGTCGCGCTCGTTCAGTGACTTTACCCAGATTCGCCAGTTCTTGACTGGCAACGGCATATTGACGTTTTTTGATGCGCTGTGGACCTTGATTTATCTGGCGGTGCTTTTTTCATTACATCCTTTGCTGGGCGGCGTGGCTTTGGTGTTTATGGCGCTGCAGGGTGCGCTGGCGTGGTGGGGGCAGCGGCACACGGTGGCGCCGACTGAAACTACGGCCAAGTCTTTGGCTGAAGTGAACGGGTTCTTGCAAACCAAGTTGCGCAATGCGGAGGTGTTGGAGGCGATGGGCATGCTGCCCCAATTGCAGTCGCATTGGGCGACACGGCACGCTGATTACATGGGCAAAAACGCGGCTTCACAGTCGTTATTGCATCGCACCACGGCCTGGAGCAAGTTGCTGCGTTACAGCCAGCAATCTCTGGCCTTGGGGGCCGGGGCCTTGCTGGTGATTGATGGCCAGTTGTCAACCGGTGCCATGATTGCCGCCAATGTGTTGATGTCACGCGCGCTGGCACCTATCGATCAGATGGTTGGCCTGTGGCGGGTCATGGCCGGTGTGAAAGCTGCGTATGAGCGGATCAAGTCTTTGCTGCGTGGCTATCAGCCGTCATCGACTGAATCTGGCTTGACGATGACGGGGGGCGATGTGGTGCTGTGCAATGTCGTGGCGTCTGCAAGTGGGCGCGATGCGCCGATTTTGAAAAACATCACGTTGACTATTCCGGTGGGCACGGTGCTGGTGGTGCTGGGCGCCTCGGGCTCCGGTAAATCAACGCTGGCACGCGTGCTGGTGGGGGTGTGGCCGGAGGTGACCGGTGAAGTGCTCTGGGGTGGTTTGCCGCTCGCCAGCATGAACCGAGTGGCCTGTGGCCCAGACATGGGTTATCTGCCGCAGGATGTCGAGCTGTTTGATGGCTCAATTGCCGAAAACATCGCCCGGTTTGGTGAACTGGTGCCTGAAAAAGTGATTGAGGCCGCCACCTGCACGGGCTTGCACGACATGATTTTGCGTTTCCCCAAGGGCTATGACACCGCCATGGGTGAGGCCGGCAGTTTGTTGTCGGCGGGGCAGCGCCAGCGCATTGCGTTGGCCCGTGCTGTTTATGGTCGGCCCAGCCTGCTGGTATTGGATGAACCCAACGCCAATCTGGACGAGTTGGGCGAACTGGCTTTATCCAAAACCGTTCAAACCTTCAAAGCAGCGGGCAAGACGGTGGTATTGATCTCGCACCGGCCTGGCGTGTTGGCTTTGGCGGACCGCGTGCTGGTGCTGCGCGATGGTGCCGCAAGCCATGAAGGCCCGCGCGATGAGGTACTGGCGACGTTGCGACGCGAACATCAGCACGCCACACCAGCGGGTCTTTGATGCCTGCTGTAGCGGTTTTTATTCTTAATCTATTACGTCTCCCCCATGACTCCAACCTCTGCGATAAATATGCAATCAGCGCCTGACGTCACGACAGTCGATGCGCGACCCGTGCCGGAGACTGGCCGTGCAGTCCGCGTGGCCCTATGGACTCTTGTCATCGGTTTGGGCGGTTTTTTGTTGTGGGCCGCCGTCGCGCCACTCGATGAAGGGGTGCCCAGTCCAGCCACCGTCTCGATCGATACCAAACGCAAGGCGGTACAGCACCTGAGTGGCGGCATCGTCAAGACGGTGCTGGTGCATGAGGGCGATCAAGTCAAGGAGGGGCAAGTGCTCATGCGCCTGGACGATGCAGTCGCCCGGGCCAGCTACGAGTCGGTACGCCAGCGCTATCTGGGTTTGCGGGTGATGGAAGGCCGACTGGTCGCTGAAAACACGGACCGGGCGGCCATTGAGTTTCACCCCGATGTGCAGGCCGCCAGCACCGACCCGCTGATTCGCCTGCAAATGCAAACCCAGCAGCAACTGTTCAATTCGCGCCGTTCTGCGTTACAGGCCGAGTTGATGGCGATTGAAGAAAGTATTCAAGGCCAGCAGGCACAGCTACAAGCCTTCAAGGCCATGCGGGAAAACAAAAAAATTCAGCTGGCCTTGCTCAACGAGGAGCTGCACAACACACGAAGCCTGGTGGCAGAGGGCTACGTGCCGCGCAACCGTCAGCTGGAATTGCAGCGCATCGTCGCCGAACTGGAGTCCGCCTTGGCGGAATTGTCCGGTAACTTGCAGCGGGGCGAGCGCAGCATTGCTGAGTTGCGTCAGCGCATCACACTGAAACGCTTTGAGTACAAGAAAGAGGTAGAAACGCAACTGGCCGAGGTGCGTCGGGATGGCTTGTCGGATGCCGACAAGCTCCAGTCGGTCACCAATGATTTAGCCCGCATGGATGTTCGCGCTCCTGCGGCTGGGCAGGTGGTGGGTCTGGTGTTCCAAACGGCCGGCGGCGTGGTGCCCCCGGCGCAAAAAATCATGGACATTGTGCCTGCCGATGATGTGTTGCTGCTGGAGGCCAAAGTGGCCCCGAATCTGATCGATCGAGTGCATGCGGGGCAGACTGTGGATGTGCGGTTTTCTGCCTTTGCGCACTCGCCTCAGTTGGTCATTCCGGGCAAGGTGGTCTCGGTGTCCCATGATGTGCTGACCGATCCGCAGTCCTATGCCACTTATTTTTTGGCGCGGGTCGTGGTCACGCAAGAGGGGATGAAATCCTTGGGTTCACGGCAGATGCAGCCGGGTATGCAGGCGGAGGTGGTGTTTAAAACCGGCGAACGCTCCTTGCTGACGTATTTGCTGCACCCCTTGAGCAAGCGCGTCGCTGCGGCGATGAAGGAGGAGTGATGGTGTTGTCTTTTTACCGTTGGCCTTCATTGGTAAGTTTGGTTGGGGGTACTTTGTTTTGGGCAGTAGGTGGTTTGGTGCAAACGGCCGTGGCGCTGGATCTGGGCGGCGCCTATGAGGCCGCACTGGCTCAAGATTCGGGCATTCGTGCTGCCCGTGCCGCTGCCGAGGCGGGGCGTGAGCGCTTGCCGCAGGCCCGCGCGCAGTGGTTGCCCAATGTATCGCTAAGTGCATCGCGCAATAAAAATAAACTCGATGCATCGGCACCCAATTCATCCGGCGTTGCGCAGAACAATCAAAGCGACTATTTCAGCAGCAACCAGTCCCTGACCTTGCGCCAGACACTGTTTAACAAAGTGAAGAGCGCAGACTTCGACCAAGCCGGGTACCAGGTAGCCGATGCAGAGGCCTTGCTGGCGCGTGAATTACAAAATCTTGCCACCCGCGTTGGCGAGGCGTACTTTGGTGCTTTGATGGCTGAAGATCAGTTGGCGTTGTTGTTGTCGCAGGAGACGCTGGTGCGCACGCAGCTGGATGCAGCACAGAAAACGTTTACTGCAGGCGCAGGTACGCGCACCGACATTGATGAGGTGCAGGCCCGATTGGACTTGAATGC
>CAJAFJ010000033.1 GCA_903938955.1 uncultured beta proteobacterium
CGGCTGGATGGCGGCGGTTATCCGCGCGGGCTCAAGGCCGCCGACATTGCGCTGGAAACCCGCATCATCACCACCGCCGACATTTTTGACGCCATCACCGCCGAACGGCCCTACCGCGGCGCGGTGCCGGTCGAAAAAACACTGGCCATCATGGCCGACACGGTGGGCACGGCGATTGACGCCCGGTGCTTCGAACACCTGAAAAAAATCATCCAGGCCAGCCCGGAGTTTTTCCCCTAATTTCCAACCGACTTGGGCCACGGACGTGGCGCGAACTGAAACACTTTGGGGTCGCGCACATCCACCGTGGCCTTGACCCAGCCGAAAAACGGAAAGCCCAAGGTTTCGACCCGGGTGAAGTTGGGCACCACGTCACGGCTGACCGGGTCCCGCATCGGCTGGTTGATCTGGTGCGAATGCGAGTCGCCATGCACCAGCACCACTTGCCCGGCAAAGGCCTGCGTCTCTTCGCGCAGTTGCGTGACAAACGCGTCATAACCGGGCTGGCGCTTGCCCTTGTTGATTGATTCAAACTCCGGGTTGGCCTGGATCACGACCATGATGCCGGCCAATTTGTGGGTCCGCGCCTGCGCAAAAGCCTGCGCCAGCCACGCCCGGTTGGCGGCGCTGCGGGCGACAAACTCGGGCGACGGGTCGTCCTTGTCCTTGTGTTTATCCTTGTGCTGGGTGCCGTAGAAGTTGTTGTCGCTGCCCGGCAGGTTGAGCCCGACGAACAAAGCGCCGCCCGCCTCCCAGCGCACGTTTTCGCGGTAGCTGGCAAAGGCCGGCGCCCCGGCTTGGCTCTGGCGCTGAAGTAGCAGCTTGCGCTGGCCGAGTGCGCTGTCGCCGGTAAAAAACAGGCTGCGCAACTTGTTCAGGCGCTCCATCGGGTCGTAACTGCCATTGTTGTTGCGGTGGCAATCGGTCCATTCGTTGTCGCCCGGCACGTAAATCAGCGGGGTTTTAGAGGCCTGAAAGAGACGCAAAATGTCGTTGAAGACGGCATCGCTGCACTCGCTGGCGCCATTCTTGATGTCGCCGTCATGCACGACAAAGGCCAGTTCTTCCTGGTCCATCGCCGTGATGAGCGCGGGCAGGTTGTCTCGCTCCCAAGCACTGTAAGGCGTGTCGCCAAAGAGGCCGAAGGGCACCGGTTGGGCGCTGGCCGGGGCAGTCATCAGGGCGGCGCTGGCCCACAAGCCGAGGGCGATCAGGCGTTTGTGTTGCATCATCAAGTGTTTGAATAAAGCCTGAATTACACCACCACCGCCTGTCACGGCAGGCCCGCCCTGCACGGTGACTCAGGAACCTTGCCGCAGGTCCAACAGCGCTTGTATTCCCTTTGGCGTGATTTCAACGCTCATGCCAAATTTAACCAGCAGCCCCTTGGCTTGCAAAAACGAAACATCCTCTTCACTGAAGCGCTTGTACTTTTGGACTCGCAAAGAGGCTTCTACGAACAAGAGCTTCTCATAGTCGGCATTGGTGAGAGGTGCGTCCATACTCAGTGAACCGATGTTGAGCGGGGCTTGTGCTTCACCAGATAAAAGGCATGACACGCCTTCCAGACGCCGACCCACACGGTGGCCTGCCGTTTTGCCTCTTTCGAGCCACAGCCAAGAATTCGTTCAATCGCCAGACCCATACGATGCAAGGCATAGTCTTCTCGCTGCTGCCTGGTTTTCACCATCTCACCCTTCCTTTATTTGGTCTTTGCCAAAAATTTCAGAGTCGTTAGCTTAAGTCAGGCCATGAGAATTAGCTATCCCCCAAATGGGTGAAATTGAGATCGAATTTGTCAGACAAGTTGGCAAGCAAAGACGCGCAAGGTGGCGTCCAGGCCGCCTTAAAACAAGGCGGCATTGGCCTTTAACTGCTCCGGGGCAAAGCGGTAAATGGTCATGCGGTCCACGCCATAGGCGCCCATGTTTTTGTAAAACTGGAGGGTGGGCTCGTTCCAGTCCAGACAGCCCCATTCCAGCCGCTGGCAACCGCGCTCCAGCGCCAGCCGCGACATGAACGACATCATGATGCGCCCCAACCCCTTGTGCCGCATCGCCTCGTCGATCAGGAAGCCGTCGATATACAGCCCGGACTGGCCGATAAAGGCCGACGAGGTCTGGCAAAAATAGATAAGCCCGACCATCTCGCCGTCATACAGCCCAAAAACCGCTTCGCCCTTCTGCTCGGCCAGCAGCCTGCGGATACCCGCCTCGGTGGCGATAACTTTATCGGCCATCTTCTGGTAGCTGCCGAGCTGGCGCATGAAGTGGACAACCCAGGCCGCATCGTCCGGCGTGGCAAAGCGCAAGGTAAATTGGGGGTCCTGGGTGGGGATGAGGTTCATGGCATAGCTTGGTGTGGGGTTGCCCCGGGTCTACACAACGCCAGCTTGGCGCAGTGCCGCGATGCGCGTGGCATCCAGCCCCAGTTCGGCGAGCACCTCATCGGTGTGCTCGCCCAGGGCCGGGGGTGGTCGGCGTAGCACGGGCGGCGTGGCGGTCAGGCGCAGTGGGCTGGCGACGGTGGCGATGGAGGCCACGGTGGTTGGCGCCTGTGCCACACCGGCCACCGCTTGCTGAACCACCAACCCGCGGGCGGTGACCTGGGCATCGTCAAAGGCCTGGCCCATGTCGTTGATGGGGCCGCAGGGTACGGCCTTGTCTTCCAGCAAGGTGATCCAGTCCGCCGTGCTTTGCGTGCACGTCACGGGCAGCACCAGGGCGACCAGTGCTTCGCGGTGTTGCACGCGCAGCGTGTTGCTGGCAAAGCGCGGGTCGGTCGCCCATTCGGGGTGCCCGGCGGCGGCGCAAAAGCGGCTGAACTGGCCTTCGTTGCCAATCGCCAGCAGCATGGCGCCGTCTTGCGTCGCAAAGTCCTGGTACGGGGCCAGGCTGGGGTGGCTGTTGCCCTGGCGCTGTGGCACGCGGCCGGTGTTCAAAAACCCCGCCGCCTGGTTGCCCAGCATGGCCATGCCGACGTCGAGCAGTGCCATGTCGATGTGCTGGCCTTCACCGGTGCGGTGGCGCACTTCGATGGCGGCCAGGATGGCGCTGCAGGCGTAAACGCCGGTGAGGATGTCGGTGATCGCCACGCCCACGCGTTGCGGGCCGCCACCGGGCACGTCGTCGGCGCGGCCGGTGATGCTCATCATGCCGCTCATGGCCTGGATCATCAGGTCGTAGCCCGCCCGTTCGGCATACGGGCCGTCCTGGCCAAAGCCGGTGACGGAGCAGTAGATCAGCTTGGGGTTGAGGGCTTTGAGGCTGGCGTAATCGAGTCCGTAGCTTTTGAGTCCGCCGACTTTGAAGTTCTCCACCAGGATGTCGCTTTGCACGGCCATTTGCCGGATCAGCGCCTGGCCTTCGGCTTGGGCCATGTCGAGGGTGATGGAGCGTTTGTTGCGGTTGCAGGCGGTGAAGTAGGTGGCCTGGTCGGTGTCTTGGCCTTGTGCGTCTTGCAGGAACGGCGGGCCCCAGTGGCGGGTGTCGTCACCTGCGCCGGGGCGTTCTACTTTCACCACGTCAGCGCCGAGGTCGGCCAGCATTTGGGTGCACCACGGGCCGGCCAGCACGCGGGACAGGTCGAGTACTTTGAGGTGTGAAAGGGCGGCTTGTTTGTCGGTCATGGCTTTGCTTCTTGCTTGGGTTTGGGGTATGGGCTGCCGGGTTGTGTTGGGCTTGACTTGGCTAACTGTCACGAGGGGGAGTCCCGGGGGGCTCATGCTGTCAAAGGCCCAGAAAATCGCCCCCCGGGACTCCCCCTCATGACGTGAGCAGTGCGGTGTTGTGTGGCCGAGGAATACCGAAAGCACCCACGCGCGGAGGCTCGGTATTTAAACGTGGTGCAACACCCTGTCAGCGACAGCGTTTGGGGTCTTTGTCCCCGCCGATTTCTGGGCCTTTGACAGTATGAGGCGGGGACAAAGACCCCAAACGCTGCCCCACAGAACCAAAATCAAACACCCAGAAACAGAACAATCAGTTGCCGAAAGCCGCAATCCCCGTCTGCGCCCGACCCAAAATCAGCGCATGAATGTCGTGCGTCCCTTCATAGGTATTCACCACTTCCAGATTCACCAAATGCCGCCCTACACCGTACTCGTCGGAGATACCGTTGCCGCCCATCATGTCGCGCGCCAGGCGGGCGATGTCGAGTGACTTGCCGCAGGAATTGCGTTTGAGCATGGAGGTGATTTCGACCGCGGCGGTGCCCTCGTCCTTCATGCGGCCCAGACGCAAACAGCCTTGCAGACCCAGCGTGATTTCGGTTTGCATGTCGGCCAGTTTCTTTTGAATCAATTGATTTTGGGCCAGTGGGCGACCAAACTGAACACGGTCAAGGGTGTATTGACGGGCACGATGCCAGCAGTCTTCTGCCGCGCCCAAAGCGCCCCAAGCAATGCCGTAGCGAGCCTTGTTCAAGCAACCAAAGGGGCCCTTCAAACCTGACACATTGGGCAGCATGTTTTCTTCAGGAACAAAGACATCGTCCATGACAATTTCGCCAGTGATGCTGGCGCGCAAGCTCATCTTGCCTTCAATTTTGGGGGCCGTGAGACCCTTCATGCCCTTTTCCAAAATGAAGCCGCGAATGGCAGATTGACCATCGCCTTCGCCTTCCAACTTGGCCCACACCACAAACACATCGGCAATGGGGGCGTTGGTGATCCACATCTTTGCGCCCTTCATGATGAAGCCGTCATCCACAGGTTTGGCGCGGGTGATCATGCTGGCAGGGTCGGAGCCGTGATTGGGTTCAGTGAGGCCAAAGCAGCCCACCCATTCGCCGGTGGCTAATTTGGGCAAGTATTTTTGACGTTGGGC
>CAJAFJ010000034.1 GCA_903938955.1 uncultured beta proteobacterium
CGCCCAAGCCCGTCGCTGCGCCATTGCACCCAGCTGCGGAAGCCGTTGTGCCCGCCCAGTCGCGGCGCCGCGCATGATTGAAGAACTGACGCCGCAGGTACTGACGACCAGCATGTTGCTGGTCATCGCTGTTTCGACCATCCTCAGCCTGCTGATTTCCGCGCTGGTGCTGGCCGCCTATCGCCGCCGCGTGCTGGGTGCAATGGCGCAGCGACGGGCTTGGGCGGTGCAGCATCCGATCGGGACACACCAATTTCAGGCGGCAAGTCCTTGGGCTCTATCAATTGCGCCGGCGCCATGACGGTCAGCCAGTGGCAGAGGTTTTCCAGTTGCCGCACATTGCCTGGGAAAGCAAAGCCCTCCAGCCAGACCAGGGCAGCATCCGAAATGCGTTTGGGCTCCACACCCAACTGCTGGGCGCTTTGCTGCAAAAAGTGGCGCGTCAACATCGACACGTCTTCCTTGCGTTCGCGCAGGGCCGGCAGGCGCAGGCGGATCACGTTCAGGCGGTGGAATAAATCCTCTCGGAAGCCCCCTTCCTTGACGCGCTGCTCCAGGTCCTGGTGGGTGGCTGCAATCACGCGCACATGGGTCTTGACGGCACTGTGGCCGCCAACGCGGTAGAAGTGGCCGTCGGACAGCACGCGCAGTAACCGCGTCTGCAACTCAAACGGCATGTCGCCGATTTCGTCCAGAAACAGCGTGCCGCCGTCGGCCTGCTCAAAGCGGCCGCGGCGCATGGTCTGGGCGCCGGTGAAGGCACCGCGCTCATGGCCGAACAGTTCGCTCTCCAGCAGGTCTTTGGGGATGGCGGCGGTGTTGATGGCCACAAACGGACCACCGGCGCGCGGCGACTGCTGGTGCAGGGCGCGCGCCACCAGTTCCTTGCCGGAGCCGGATTCACCGGTGATCAGCACCGTGACATTGCTTTGTGCCAAGCGACCGATGGCACGGAACACGTCCTGCATGGCCGGGGCCTGGCCCAGCATTTCGGGTGCTTCGGCCATACGCTCTTCGCTGACCTCCTCGCGCTGGCTCTCTTCCACCGCACGGCGAATCAGCTCCACCGCCTTGGGCAGATCAAAGGGCTTGGGCAGGTACTCAAAGGCGCCACCCTGAAAAGCGCTGACTGCGCTATCCAGATCGGAAAAAGCGGTCATGATGATCACCGGCAAGCCGGGATACTTGGCTTTCACTTTTTCCAGCAACTCCAGGCCGGAACCACCGGGCATGCGGATGTCGCTGACCAGAATTTGCGGGCCTTCGTCATCAGCGGCGGTACTCAGGGCCGCCAGTACATCGCGTGAATTGGAAAAGCTGCGCGTGGGTAAATGCTCGCGCAACAAGGCCTTCTCCAGTACGAAGCGTATGGACTGGTCATCGTCTACGATCCAAATCGGCTTCATGGTCTCTGTATCCCTTGTGTCTGGCATTACGGTAACGGAATCAATATTTTGAAATCCGTACGGCCAGGCACACTATCAACTTCGATCAAACCGTGGTGTTGCTGAACAAAGGTTTGTGCCAATGTCAGCCCCAGCCCTGAACCACCTTCGCGCCCCGACACCAGTGGGTAGAAAATGCGGTCCTTGATCGAATCTGGTACACCAGGTCCGTTGTCAATGACATGCAATTCCAATGCCAACCGGTAGCGTTGCTTTCCAAATGTGATTTGACGCAGCACGCGGGTACGCAAAGTGAGTTCTGCATCACCTGCCACTATGCGCTCTGACAACGCCTGGCAGGCGTTATGGGCAATATTGAGCACAGTCTGAATCAGTTGTTCGCGGTCGCCTCTGAACTCTGGGATAGAGATGTCATAGTCGCGAACGACCCGCAGCCCTTTGGGAAACTCCGCAAGAATCAGGGAGCGCACCCGCTCGCATACCTCATGGATGTTGACGTCGCCAACCAGATGGGGCCTACGGTGTGGCGCCAGCAAGCGGTCAACCAGGCTTTGCAGGCGGTCAGCCTCGCGGATGATGACCTGCGTGTACTCGTTGAGTTCAGGCGAGTCCATCTCCAGTTCCAGCAGTTGGGCTGCGCCACGAATGCCACCGAGGGGATTTTTTATTTCGTGGGCCAGATTGCGAATCAACTCCTTGTTGGTCTGAGCCTGTTCAGCCAGACGCTCTTCGCGGTCCTGGCGGGTCTGTTGCTCCTGCGGCACCAGTTCAACAATGATTTCGTCAGTTGGCTGCGTGCAAGTAATGATGACGTGCACCGGCAGCGGCTCACCGGTAGCCCGCCTGAGCATCGCGTCATAGCGAATAGCTGCAAAACCGTTGCTGCGGGCGCCAGCCAAGGACTTCACCAGCTGCATGGGCTCCAGGAAAGCGTCCCCTAACGAAGACCCCACAATAGCGCGGCGGGAAATGCCCAATGCATCTTCAAGAGCTGAATTGGAAAACAAAATGGTGGCATCGGTGCGCACCACTGCCACCAGGGTAGCCAACAGGTCGAAAGACAGAAACCGCGGTACCTGCGCCGCAGCTGAAGCCTCAGACACTATTTGCCACCACCAGGGACACGGCCAAGCTCGCGACGGATGCCGGCAATATCATTTTCGTTGCGGGAAATGCTGGCTTTAAGCTCGGCCACGCGGTCCAGATACTTCTGGTAGTTACGCGCCTCCGACCCTATTTTTTCGGGCTCGCCATTGTTGTACTCCTTCACCAGTTCAAGCTGCCGCGCTTCCGCCTTTTTTAGCTCCGATTCCAGTATGAGTCGGGCGTCGGAGTCTTTGGCGCGCTGCTCGTTGGCATCGATGCGCGGTCCAGCAGAGGCAACTTTGGTGGACGCTGCCGGTTTGGTGGCTTGAACAACCGTGACATTGCCACCTGAAACCAACTTGCAGTTTTTGGCCTGAGCCTCGGTGACGGTGTTGGTGTATTCGTTGCCACAACGGTAGATGCGCTCCTGCGCTTGCGCACTAACGCAGAGCAGGAATGTAAGCAAGGAGAGAAATAAATTCGTTTTCATGCGGCAGAAGCTATCGGATGAAAGTCTAAAGGATCAGTATGCGTGAAAAACAGAGCC
>CAJAFJ010000035.1 GCA_903938955.1 uncultured beta proteobacterium
CTGGCAAGTCGCGTCGCTTGCCGCCTGACATCCTGCGCCGTGCCATGATGCGGCTGACACAGTTGGACGCAGCGGTGGACGTGGAGGACTTGCGTCAGCCGCCCTCTAACCGGCTGGAGGCTTTGTCGGGCGATCTGGCTGGCAAATGGAGCATTCGCATCAATGACCGTTGGCGCGTGTGCTTTCGCTTTGAGCGCAGCAATGCACAAGACGTTGAAATCATTGATTACCACTGAGGAGAGAGCCCCATGAAAACACCTGTTAACGCAATGCCCGCCATCCACCCCGGCGAATTTCTGCGCGAAATACTTGACGACATGGCACTGACGCAAACCGCTTTTGCCGAGGCCATTGGCGTCTCGCCCATGCGCGTGTCGCACGTCCTCAAGTGTCAGCGCCCGGTCACGGCTGAATTGGCATTGCGCCTGGGGCTGGCGCTGCGTCAAACACCGCAGTACTGGCTTAACCTGCAAACGGCTTATGACCTGAAAGTCGCGCAGCTTGAGTTGAAAGACAGTTTGCTGGCCGTGCGGGAACTGGCTGCGGCTTAAAGCCACCTCCTTCAACACGTCACGCCGCTCCCACGGTGGCAATCACTTCCGCCTCAAAGCCAAACACATCGACCACCCGCACGCAGACTTTGCGCGGGCCGGGTTTGGCTGCGGTTGTCACCACCGCCTGCGTCACCACCCGCAATGCGTCGCCGTCGTTGGCGGTGTTGCCCCGGTAGTCTTGCCAGACCGAGCGGAACACTTTGCCGTCGTAGTCCGGGTCCACCGCCCAGTATTCGATCAGCGCCAGCGGCTCCTGATTGATCACGGCTTGCAGCTTGAGGCGGTTGGCGTCGTCCAGATTGATGGCTTCGGGTGACAGCAGCACGTAATTTTTGAGTTTGACGGTGAGCGTCTCCTGCTCGCCATCCGTTTGCCCTGAGCCTGTCGAAGGGCTGCGCTCCACTGGGTGAATCGTCAAATATTGAAGCGAAGAAAACCGCACCTGCCCGCGCAGCTTGTCGATGCCGCCTTTTTTCTTGAGCCGGTCCATCAAGTCGGGCGGAATCACCAGCACTTCAAGCCGACTGTCGTTCAGCGCGGTGATGGCTTCACCAATCGAAGGCTCAAAGTTCCAGCCCAGCACCACGACGCGGTCCCAGCCGCCCAGCAGGTTGTCGCGCTGCGCGATGGCCTTTTTGAGTGTGGCCGCGCCCGTGAGCTTGTTGGGCGAATCGGCCAGCACCAGCGTTTTGCTGCTCTTGCCTGCGCCCGCACCACCAAACGCCATGCCGGCGATCTGGCCCAGGTTGCGCTGCGGGTTGACTTCGGGCGGCAAGGGCAGGGCACCGTAGAGCGACAGCACGATTTGCGACAGGTCGCCAATGCGAAAGTCCCGCCCCAGCATGGCCTTGGCCGCCTCCACCTGGTAGTCGCCGATGGCTTGGTAAAGAAAGGGTTTTGCGTCCTGGTCGATCAGCCGCTTGCGCATGATCATGCAGGCGGGCTTGCCGAGGTCGGTGGTGATCCAGCGGCGGCCGAGTTTTTCGGCTGCTGCCGCTGTCGTTCCAGAACCGCCGTTGAAGTCGGCGACGATGCCACCTTCTGGGCATGAGGCGCGAATGATGCGCTCCAGTAGCTTTTCTGGTTTTTGAGTCGCGTAATCCAATCGCTCATAGGCTTGGGATTGCACGGGAAGAATGTCATCCCAAAGATTTTGAATAGGAAAGCCCGACCATTCATGCAAGTACATTTTTCGACGTATGCGTCCAGTCGGACTTTTAGGAAAGATCAGCCGATTTTCCCGGTGCATCTGTTCCATGAGCGGCAAACCAACCGCCCACCCATTTTTTGGCGGCTCATAACCTTTGTAGGTGTATTTGAGGTTTGGGCGATCGGCTGGGTTGCCTAAGTCACCACTCCAGTAGCGCCTTCCATCGGTATCCACCAAGTTGAATTTCTCCGCAATTTCATTGGGATCAACATCTCTGCGATACAAAGGCGTAAATGCGAAATTTGAACTCTTGCTATAGAAATATATACCGTCGGTTTGAATTCCAAATTCATTGTTTGAACTCGCAGTGCCAGTACGCCGTTTCCAGACGATTTCATTTCTGAAGCACTCTTTGCCAAAAATATCATCCATTACCAGCTTCACGTAATGCCCCACATGCCAATCCAGATGCACATAAATCGAGCCGGTATCCGCCAGCAACTCGCGCATCAAAATCAGCCGGGGCGTGATCATGGCGAGGTACGAAGCGGTGCCGTCGCTCCAGGTGTCGGAGTAGGCGAACTGTTCAATGACAGTGGGCTTTTGCTCCAGCTCCATGCCGGGCAACGTGACCTTGGTGCGGTAGTCAGCCTTGCTGTCAAACGGCGGGTCGATGTAGATCAGATCGACCTTGCCGCGCAGGGACGGCGTGTTCTCATCACCCGCCAGCAGGGCCGCCATCGCCAGCAAGTTGTCACCGTAAATCAGGCGGTTGGTCCAGGGTTGCCCTGCGACAAACTCAGGATGACCGGAGGGGGTGGTATCCCCCAGCATGGGCTGCGGGTTTTCAATCAAGCTGGTCTGGCCGGGCGCGAACACTTCGCGCTGCACTGTTCGCTTTTGCGCCGTCACCCAGTCCTGCACCGCGCTGTCTTTGGCCGGTAGCACCACTTCGCGCGTTTGCAGCGTCACGCGGTGGCGACTCTCCAGCCCTTCCAGGATTTTTTCAGCTTCTTTGCGGCCATTGGCCACGATGTCGGGGAGTTGTTCGAGCAGGGATTTGGGCATGGTGCGTGTGGTTGGTGGCACATCCGCCATAGAACAAGCGATATGCCTCATTCAATCGATAGTTCAACAAAGTATTCAATCGATAGTACAACACGAAGTTTAATAAATTTGCCACTGAAATTTAATTTCCGTGGCATGAATAACAAGCTCGAATTTTCTCAACGGCTGCAAGCCGCAATGGTGGCTGCTGGTCTGGAGCCGCGTCCGGGCGTGCTTTTGAATCAGTTCAATGCCAATTACTGGGGTCGCTCGGTAAGCTTTCAGGCCGTGTCGCGCTGGTTGCGGGGTGAAGCCATTCCCGAGCAGGATAAACTTCTGGTGCTGGCTGGCATTCTCAAGATCGAGCCGGAGGTATTGCGTTTTGGTGAGGCGGTGCGCGATTCTGTACAGCAACACCGCAAGCGTTGGGACGAAGGTGTCGGCTACCTGGAACGCGAAACCTTTGACGCCTTTCTGAAGCTCCCCGCCCCCCAGCGCAAACTCATCCGTGAAGTGATCCTGACCTTTGCCAAGGTGCATGGCGAGGCTGATGCCCAACCGGGCAAGACACAGGTCTGAGTCGGGTAATTGCTACAACTTACATAGCTGTTTGCGCTTGCGCAGTAAGCGCCACGGGTACTTTTCTTTTTAAGCCCCGAATCCGTTACACAACTTCGCCATGCTGTCTAAAATGGCCTGATCTATGGAAGCCCAACACATCACCGTCGCATTGATTGACCACTCGGCTGGTTTTGAAGCCAGTCCCGAGCGGGTGCGTTTGGGTGATCTGGCTGATTTTTCGTCCGATGTTGCAACCTTTTTGCGGGGTGATGGCAAGGAGCTTGATACCAAAACGCTGGAAGTCGCCATTCGCAAAGGTTCCTTGGCCATAGAAACCATGCCGCTGATGGCTGCTCCGCGCTTGTTCAGCGATTTGCGCAGTTTTCAGGCAAGCGAATTGCTGGACAGTGTCGATGCCAAGCGCCGCGAGGTGATGGAGCGCTGGCAGAAGGCTGCGCGGCAGACGCGTCAACTGGCTTACCGCATCACGGCTCCTTTCCTGGAGCGACCTATTTTGATCAATTCGGAGTCTGACTACCACGCCGACGATGCCGATCAGTGGGTGCAGGTGGAGCGTTACATTCGCGGAGAGATTCAGGATCTTGGGGGTGCAACGAAAGCCAATGCGCACGTGAGGCTGCCCGATGGGCGCACCTTGAAGGTGACGGCCGAGCGCGATGTGTTGAAAGATGACACGGTCAATCGTCTTTACAAGGTGGCCATGCTGCGTATCAAGGCCGAGTACAACGTGCTGACGCGCGATTTGCGCAACGCCCGTTTGGTCGAGTTTGTGGAATACGCACCCAAAGTGGATGAAGATGAATTGGCGCGGTTGACCCGTCGGGGCGCCAATGCCTGGAAGGATGTGCCGGATGCAACTGCCTGGGTTGATGAGTTGCGCGGAGGCACCCATTGAATAGCGTGTTGCTGGATACCAGCTTTTTGATCAGCTTGAGCGACCCAACGCGTGCTCATCATGCGGCTGCAATTCAGTACTACAAGGAATGTGTGCATAGACAAGTGCCGATGTACCTGTCCACAATTGTGATTTCTGAGTTTCAGGTCAAACAGGCCATCAACGATTTGCCCTTGCGTAGTTTCATTGTCTTGCCATTCAATGTCGATCACGCCATGCGTTGCGGCTTGATCATTCGACATATGGCACGTGACCCGGAAGACGACCGCGTGCGGGTCAAGGATGACTTCAAGATATTGGCTCAGTGTGACTGCGAGGCCGTCAGCCATTTGATCAGTGAAGACGCCAGTACGCTGGCCAAGTACCTTGAGCGCGCTCGCGATACCGGCTTGGCGGCCACCAAGGTCGTTCTGTTGCGCGACGGGTTTGATGCCGCATGGTTTGAGAACGGGCAGGCACGTCTGTTGCCCTGACCGAAGGGAAAGGCCCAACATGACACAAGGAGGCTTGTGAGGGTTGGAGGCTTGATTTTTCGTGCATTTCTAATCCTCCCTCCGCACATGCCCGTCCACTCGTGCATGCTGCTGGCGCAGTAGCCACGCCGCCCAGCCCAGCGACAGCAGCACCATCAGCGCCCCCAGCTTGTGCGTCAGTCCGCCAATGAATTGCGATTTGTCCAGCCAGCCCAGACTGTTGAAAAGATAGATCCAGTCGTGCCCGCCAGCCTCACCGGTGGTGCCTGACAGCAGCATCAGTTGCGGATGCAGCGCGTCATACATATAGGGCGCCACGTCCAGCAGCGAAACGCCAAAAAACCACAAGCCCACGGCCGCGCCAAACGGGTCGCGGTTCTTGAACAGCAGTGCCCCAGCCAGAATGCCCGGCATGATCAACTGGCCCAGCGTGCCGCCCAGCACCATCATCCAGTGGCCCAGCGGCATAAAGATGACGTGCCCCGCTTCGTGGAACACCAGCAGGGGTCGGTGGAGGAAGGATTCGTTCATGTCACCGGTGCGGTAATCCATGCCGATCAGTCCCCAGCTCCAGAGCGCAAGGCCCGCCAGCGTCGCGACCCGAAACCAGAATTGCAGCGCATCGACCCGGTCTGGCAGGTGCGTGAGCAGCACCGTCCAGCCGGGCTCGTCGGGCACATCGCTGTCGGTGTCGCTGGGCTGCCGGTTGGGGCGGCGCACCGCCGTCCCCAGTTTGGCCAGAATCACGCCGCAGCCCGGGCAGGCGGCAGGCAAAGTTTGGTCTGCGGGCAGGGGCTGGTGGCCGCATTTGGGGCAGCGGGTGTAGTGGGTGAGCATGGTCAAAAGTGGTGTTTTGCGTGGCGCTAACATAGCGCGAAATTTAACAAGAAAGTTATCGATGGACGCGTTTGAATGGAATCCCTGCTTTGTGACCGGGCTGCACGAGGTGGATGAGCAGCACCACCGCCTGGTGGATGTCATCAACCGGTTTGGCGAGCTGGTCATGCGGGAGTCGGGGGCCTCCAGCGTAGAGCTGGAAACCGTGTTTGGTGAGCTGGCCGACTACACGCAGTACCACTTTACCGAAGAGGAAGCCATGATGGCGATCATGGGTCTGGACGCTCGTTATCGCAAACAACATCAGCAGAGTCACGCAAAATTCCTGGAAGAAGTGCGCCAACTGCACGACAGCATTTCTGGTAACAACCACGAAGCGGCCAAGTCCCTGTTGCAGTTTTTGACGCACTGGCTGGCGTACCACATTCTGGGCACCGACCAGTTCATGGCGCGGCAGATTGCCCTGATCCAGTCGGGCGCCAGTCCCGAGGAGGCGTATCTGGCGGAGACTGAAACCAAAGACCCGGCCACCGATACCTTGCTGAAGTCACTGAACGGTTTGTTTGAACAGGTATCAGAACGCAATCATGCGTTGACGCAGCTGAACAAGACGCTGGAAGGGCGTGTGGCTGAGCGCACCCAGGCCTTGCTTGATGCCAACCAGCAGCTTGAAGACCTGGCCAACACCGATGCGCTCACCCGACTGCCCAATCGGCGCTTCGCGCTGCGCAGTTTTGCCCGTGAGTGGGCGGCGTCGGTGCGCGATGGCACGCCGCTGGCCTGCCTGATGATTGATGCCGATGGATTCAAGGTGATCAACGACACCCACGGCCACGACGCCGGCGACACTGTGTTGCGCGCCTTGTCGGCGCAACTTCAGCACGCGGTGCGCACCGACGACATTGTTTGTCGGCTGGGTGGCGACGAGTTTTTGATCATCTGCGCCAACACGCCCTTAAAGGGCGCCTTGCGGTTGGCCGAGACCATTCGGAGCGAAGTCGCTGCCCTGCGGGTGCCTGCGGGTGTAGGCGAGTGGCGCGGCAGCATCAGCCTTGGCGTGGCGGCGCGCACCGACGCCATGCAAGGCCTGGAAGACCTGATGAAAGAGGCTGACCAAGGGCTGTATGCCGCCAAACGCAATGGGCGTAACTGCGTGGCGACCGCCAGCGATTGACGACCTGCGCTTCTAAGGCTTGGGCGCCCCGGCGCCAAACCCGTTTTGCCGCCAGGCTTCAAACACCGTCACCGCCACGGCGTTGGATAAATTCAGGCTGCGCTGGCCTGCCAGCATGGGCAGTTTCAGCCCTTGCGAGGGCGCAAACGAGGCCCGCACTTCGTCTGAAATGCCCTTGGTCTCGGAGCCAAATACCAGCCAGTCGCCGGGTTGGAAGCTCACTTCGTATGGGTTGCGTGTGCCCCGTGTGGTCAGGGCAAACATGCGCTCCGGTAAGGGTTGTTCCGCCGCCAGAAACGCCTGCCAGCTGGCATGGCGCTTGAGGGTGGCGTACTCGTGGTAATCCAGCCCGGCGCGGCGCATGTGCTTGTCTTCCATCGTGAAACCGAGCGGCTCCACCAGGTGCAGGGTGCAGCCGGTGTTGGCGCTCAGGCGGATGATGTTGCCCGTGTTGGGCGGGATTTCGGGTTCGACCAGGACGATATGAAACATAGGCCCGTATTGTCCACGGCTTGGCTGCCGCAGCGCCGGGCCGCCCCAAGCAAGGCATGGCCCCCTCGGGGGGCAGCGCAGCACACGCAGTGGCAAGCGTGGGGGCGATGTCACTCGGTTCGGGCAATCACCAGCCCGGTGATGTGCGCGGCGCCTGCCGCCCGCAACACCCGGGCTGCCGCAAAGAGCGAGGCGCCGGTGGTCATCACATCATCCACCAGCACCAGTCGTTTGTTCTTGATCCGTGCCCGCAGCAAGGGCTCGACGGCAAATGCATCTTTCACGCTGTCCTGCCGCTCGCTGCGCTTGAGCGAGAGTTGCGGCGGTGTGTTCTTGATGCGCAGCAGCAGGCGGTGGTCGGTTTTGTCCGGTGCCAACGAGCGGGCCAGCGTCAGCGCCTGGTTAAAGCCGCGCGACTTCAGGCGCTCGGGCGCCAGCGGCATCGGCAACACGAGGTCGGCGGCGTCCAGGGCCGGTTCCACCCACGGCGTGCTGCGCATCAGCAAGGCCAAAGTACTGGCGCGCCCGGGATGGTTGTGAAATTTGTAGCCCACGATCAGGTCCGACCACGGAAACGCGTAGGCCACCGCCGCCAGACAGGCATCCAGCGGGGGCGGCTGCTTGACGCACGCGCCGCACTGGCGCACGGCCTCTGGCACCGGCAAGGCACAGGTCTGGCAGCGCGCGTGCGGCTGGGCGAAGCGGCCCACGCAGGCTTCGCATACCGGCTGCGCGGGCCAGGCGTGGCACACCAGGCACTGGCTGGGCAGCGCGTCAAACGCCCTTTGAATCAGTTGGATGAACATCGAGTCAATATACTCTCGCGACTTCACCACGGCGCACACCATGACCACCCAGCTTCCCCCCACGATTGACCCCCAGGCTGCCCGCCGCTGGCAGCACATGCCTGCCAGCGCCTCCCCCTGGCTGCACGAAGAGGTGGCCCGGCGCATGGAAGAGCGGCTGGAGTGGATCAATCTCAAACCCCAAAGCTGGGCTCATTGGGCGCCGGTGCAGGGTGGCTTGCAGGCGCATGCTCTGCTGGCGAAGCGGTATCCCGATGCAGCCTGTTTTATGGCTGAAGCGCAAGTGGAGCGTGCGCAGTATGCTTCTAAATCAATAGCGAAACCCTGGTGGCAACTCGCCCGCTGGACCGGCAGTGCGCCGCGCTTCGAGTTGCCGGGCGAGGGCGCGGTGAACATGCTGTGGGCCAATATGGCGCTGCACATGGCGCCCGATCCGCAGGCCTTGATCGGGCAGTGGCATCGTGCCTTGGCGGTGGATGGGTTTGTGATGTTTTCGTGCCTGGGGCCGGACACCTTGCAGGAGTTGCGCGGCCTGTACCAGGCCATGGGCTGGCCCGCACCCGCCCATGAGTTCACCGACATGCACGACTGGGGCGACATGCTGGCGGGTGCCGGTTTTGCCGAGCCGGTGATGGACATGGAGCGCATCACCCTGACGTTTTCCTCGCCCGCCCATTTGCTGGCCGAGTTGCGCGGTCTGGGACGCAATCTGCACCCGCAGCGTTTTGCGGGCCTGCGCGGACGCCATTGGCACGCCGAGCTGCAGGCGCAAATCAACCAGCGCCTGCCTGATCCGGCGCAGCCCGGACGCCTGCGCCTGGGCTTTGAAATTATTTACGGCCACGCCTTCAAGCCCGCGCCGCGCATGGCGGTGCGCGCGCAAACCAGCGTGTCCTTGGACGACTTTCGCAGCGCCTTGCGCAGCAATGCCGCGCCCGGAGTGAAAGACCGCACTTGATGCTGGCGACCGTGCTATTTCACCTCAGGGCGCAGGGGAATGGCTCAGATACCTTGGGCTACAATCGCGGGCACTCGTTGGATCGGTTCCCCCTCGCAATCGGGTCGCACCGACCCTATTAACCATCGGCAAATTGCGTGAATTCCCGTAAATATCGATTTGGGACGGTTCAGGGCCAACGGGTGGAATGGTTGTTGCGGCAAAACTGCGCAATGAGCCCGGCCCAGGTTGGAATTTTTTACTTGTCCCTTAGCGCAATATCCTTGTGCATTGGCTTGTTTTTCTGGGTGATGGGCGCGACGCTGGTTTTGCTGTTTTCCGCGTTGGAAATGCTGGTGCTGGGAATTTGCTTCTTGTGTTTCGCAAGGCGCAGCCTGGACCGTGAGCGCATTTGCATCGACGGCGGTCAGGTAACGGTGGAATGCGAACTGGGCGGCGTGCTGCAACAAGTCGCATTTCAGCGGGAGTGGCTTAGGGTTGACGGGCCGCACCAGGCGCAGCCACTCATTGAGTTGCGCGGGCAGGGGCAGGTCATTGCGGTAGGGCGCTTTGTGCGACCGGAATGGCGATCAACACTGGCGGCAGAGATTAAGCGTGCCGCACGCACCCTTTGAGGTGCGGCGGAAAACGGCTTTTGTTACTGGGTTTGCATACTTTGAGGCATTGAAAGTGAATACGATGAAGAGCATTTGGAAAAATCTGGCTTCAATGTTGGCCACCGCCATTCTGTGGTTTGCCAGCGCCGGTATTAATTTGGCGCATGCCGTCAATGATTTGGCCGGCGGCCCCGCCGTCAACCAGCTGAATTTGTACCCCCCAGTCACCTCGGTGGCACGCGACCAACAATGGCTGCACTGGTTCATGCTGATCTTGTGCGCAGTGATTTTTGTCGCCGTGTTCGCTGTTATGTTTTATTCCATCTGGAAGCACCGCAAGTCGGTGGGCCACAAGGCTGCCACCTTCCACGAATCGGTCACGGTCGAGATCATTTGGACCGTGGTTCCTTTCATCATCGTGATTCTGATGGCGTTGCCCGCCACCAAAGCAGTGGTGGCCATGAAGGACACGACCAACGCCGACCTGACCGTCAAGGTCACCGGCATGCAGTGGAAG
>CAJAFJ010000036.1 GCA_903938955.1 uncultured beta proteobacterium
CCGACCAGCAAATTTGCCGAGAATCTTCACCCCAGGACCAGCCGCCCATCACTGCCCATCTGGAGCAGCGAACCAGCACCGGCGATCACCTGAACCACACCTGCATTCACAGACGGACCCCTTCAGGCGACTTTTGGGAAGGCTCTTAGAGGGCAAGGAGCAACGGATCTAATTTTTGCGCACCCCTCCCAAATAGGACTGCCCTACGGCTCACTGAGCATCAATGCTACCTAGTCACTTGATTTTGTATTGAGCGTACAGCTTAGGGGTGAATACCCTGACACAAACTGGGGCGGCGTGGCGCTGCTGAGGTTCCTATGGCAAAAAAAAGCTACGACATCAAGCGGCCTGCACGGGCTCATGTAAATAGAGCCAACAAATCCACTAGCGTAGGAACAGGGCCTAGCCAACTGCCAGCGCGCCTTTTCGTCGTCGGTATTGGTGCTTCAGCTGGTGGGCTGGAAGCTCTTGAACGCCTGATTGAGAATCTGCCCGAGCAACCGACCGGCATGTGCTTTGTGGTGGTGCAGCACCTATCACCCGACCATAAAAGCCTAATGGTTGAATTGCTGGCCAAGCGTACTTGGATGCGAGTTGCTCAGGCCGAACATGGCATGGTGGTGGAACGCGATAACATCTATGTGCTGCCGCCGCGTATGACCATCACCATCAAGGATGGCTGCCTTAGCTTAGCGGCCAAGGACCCTCGCGCTGGTATGGTGTTGCCGATCGACATATTTTTGGCTTCGCTTGCCGTTGACCAAGGCGATCGGGCCATCGGGGTCATCCTATCAGGGACCGGCAGCGACGGCGCCAGGGGGATTAAGGTCATTCATGAACAGGGCGGTGTGGTTCTGGTTCAGTCCCCGACTTCCGCGAGATTCGACGGCATGCCGCGTTCGGCGATTGACACCGGAGTGGTCGATGAGATCTTGCAACCCGAGGCTATGCCTGAACGCATGATCGCCTTTGCGCAGTCGGTTCAGGGATGCCTGCAACCGATCGTCAATGGAGCGCCTTCTCCCGTTGCTGATGGCGTGGACCGTATCATCCAAGTACTGCAATCGCAGACCGGCATGGACTTTTCGCACTACCGACGAGCTACGCTGCAACGTCGAATTGAGCGGCGCATGCATCTCAGCCAGATTGGCGATATGTCCGATTACGCCGTAATGTTAGCCGCCAGCCAGCAGGAAGCCAGCAACCTTCGCAAAGAGCTGCTGATTAGCGTCACAGCATTTTTTCGGGACAAGGCCGCCTTCACTGAACTTGGAAAAGCGGTCATACCTGAACTCGTCGACTCCGCTGGAAGTGGCCAACCGCTTAGGATTTGGGTGTGTGGCTGTGCTACCGGGGAAGAAGCCTATTCTATCGCCATTTTGTTCGCCGAAGTTATGGCGGCCAACGGCACCAGCCCCGATGTGAAGATCTTCGCCACGGACATTGATCGTCATGCGCTCGACTTTGCCGCGGCTGGAATCTACCCGGAAAGCGTGGTGGCCGACCTTTCACCAGAAATTCGCGACCGCTATTTTATTCGTCAGAGCGATACCTACAAGGTGGCCGCGCCCATTCGGCGGATGATCACTTTCGCCGCCCACAACGTCATTAAGGATCCCCCATTTACCAAGTTGGGCCTAGTCTGTTGCCGCAACCTACTGATCTATTTTGAGCCCATTTTGCAGCAAGCGGTACTTGGACGGTTCCAGTTTGCCTTGAATCAGGGTGGCAATTTGTTTCTGGGCTCGAGCGAAACGCTGGGCGACCTCGGTCGCTATTTTGACGCACTTAGTCCCCAAAATAGAATCTTCCGCCTGACAGGCGCCGCAAAATTGCCGTTGGTTGATTTTCATAGGGCGACAACTTTTGATGGCACATATAGTAAGCAGTTGAAAAGTGCTCTCCGGGGGACCAAGCGGGCCATGCCCCCCCTTGACCATGACACTCAGGCGTTGATTGCAGCCTGTTGTCCTCCTACATTGGTGATTAACGAGTCCCTCGAGATTGTCCGTAATTTTGGTGGAGCCAATCACTACCTGCAGATGGCCCTCGGCGAAGCGACCCTCGACCTCGGCCGCAACTTAGCACCCGAACTGGCCACAGCTACGATGGTCGCCGTGCATCGCGCCTTCCGCGACAGGAAGGAGGTCCGGGCCTCCGGTCTCACGATGCGGGTCGGTGGTGTAACAGAATCCGTTGAATTGCGCTGCTCTCCTGTGCCCACATCCTCTGGGGAGTTGCGCCGTATGTTGGTGATGTTCCTGCCCGCTGTGGCA
>CAJAFJ010000037.1 GCA_903938955.1 uncultured beta proteobacterium
CCGCACAGGCAGGCCACCGGCATGCCGTGGATGTTGCCGCTGGGCGTGAGGGTGGCGGTGTTGAAGTCGGCATGGGCGTCCAACCACAGCACGCGCAGTTTTTTGCCGGTGTCACGGCAGTGCCGTGCCACCGCGCTAATCGACCCAATGCCCAGGCAGTGGTCGCCGCCCAGCATGATGGGCAGGCGCCCGGCGCTGAGTTCGCGGTACATGGCGTCGTGCAGCAACTGGTTCCACTGGACCACTTCCGGCAGGTGGCGAAAGCCATTCACCGCCGCCTGCCACGGGTTGGCCGGGCCGCCCAGGTTACCGCAGTCTTTGACGTCCACGCCAAACTGGGCAATCGCTGGCGCAAGGCCCGCCACGCGCAAGGCGTCGGGGCCCATGCGGGCGCCCAAGGTGCCCGCCCCCACGTCGGTCGGGACACCAATCAGGCTGACGCCGCCCGGGGCAATCTGGGTTGCTAATTTGGAGTTCATGCGGCTAATGCTAACGCTTGCGCTGCTGGGCGAATCAGACTGAACAGGTCTTTCGGGTTGCCCAACTCGGGGATCAGCGACACCCACTGGCCCAGTCCGAGTTCGCGGGCGGCTTCGCGCAGGTAGCGCAGCGCCGAGTAGTCCTCCAGCGCAAAACCGACCGAGTCAAACACCGTGACGTCTTGCGCCGAGGTGCGCCCCGGCGCCTCGTGGCGCAGCACTTGCCAGAGTTCGGTTACGGCAAAGTCGGCGGGCATTTGCTGCAGGTCGCCTTCGATGCGGGTTTGCGGTTCGTATTGCACGAACACACGGGCCAGGCGCAGCACGTCGGCGTGCAGTTCGGTCTTGCCGGGGCAGTCGCCGCCGACGCCGTTGATGTGCATGCCGGGCTCGATCATCTCGGGGGTGAGGATGGTGGCCTTGGTTTTGTCGGCGGTCACGGTGGTGACGATGTCGGCCCCGCGCACGGCCTGCGCAATGCTGTCGCAGTCAATCAGGCGCAAGCCGGTGTGCTGCAGGTTGCGCCTGAGCTTGCGGGTGGCATCAGGGTCGGTGTCAAACAGACGGATTTCCGTGATGCCCAGCAGGTGGTGAAAGGCCAGGGCCTGAAACTCGCTTTGCGCGCCGTTGCCAATCAGGGCCATGCGGGTGCTGTTGGGGCGGGCCAAGGCACGGGCCGCCACGGCGGACATGGCGGCGGTGCGCAAAGCGGTGGTCAGGGTCAGTTCACTGAGCAATTCAGGAATGCCGGTGCCCACATTGGCCAACACGCCAAAGGCCATGACGGTGGGCAGACCGGCCTGGGTGTTTTTGGGGTGGCCGTTGACGTATTTGAAGGCGTAGGTCTGGGCGTCGGCGATCGGCATCAGCTCAATCACACCGTCGGGGGAGTGGCTGGCGACGCGGGCGCATTTATCAAACGCTTGCCAGCGCTGGTAGTCTTCCGCAATGGAGTCGGCCAGGCGACGCAGCGTGGCCTCGACGCCGGTTTGGGTGACGATGGCGGCCACATCCTGGGCGCTGAGAAAGTGGGTTTGGACGAGGGATGGACGGTTCATGGCACAGGACTCCGGTAGATGAAACCTAGTGTCCCCAAGGCGCCTCTCAATGTAAATCGCCAACATTGCTGTCTTTTTGCAGTATTTTTAGCATTTCGTCAAACTTTAATGACGAAATGACAACAATACGCCCAATGCGCCTGCTCAGGAGCGCGGTCAGGGCATGGCATGCCGCGGACTGGCGGTGGTAGTTTTGACGGCCTGCAACGTTAGCCAGCCACGCCAGCCGGGTAGCTGCGCCCGCCAAAAATGGCGGACCCCACGCGCACCATCGTGCTGCCCTCGTGAATGGCGGCTTCCAGGTCGGCGCTCATGCCCATCGACAGGGTATCGAGCGCCAGTCCGGCGGCATTCAAGTCCTCCAACACAGCTCGGGCACGGGCAAACAAGGCACAGGCCGCGACAAAGTCAGCCGCCGGCTCGGGGATGCTCATGATGCCGCGCAAACGCAAGTTCGGCAGCGTGGCCACCTGCTGCGCCAATGCCAGCGCCTCGGCCGGCAGCACGCCCGATTTGGTGGCCCCGCCATCCACATTGACCTGAAGACACACCTGCAGCGGTGCCAACCCCGCCGGGCGCTGTTCGCTCAGGCGCTGCGCCACTTTGAGCCGGTCGACGGTGTGGACCCAGTCGAAGTGCTCGGCCACCAGCCGCGTCTTGTTGCTCTGGATCGGCCCGATGCAGTGCCATTGCAGCGGCAAATGGCGCAGCTGGGTGATTTTGTGCACCGCTTCCTGAATGTAGTTTTCACCAAACGCGGTTTGACCGGCGGCGTAGGCGGCGGCCACGGCTTCGGCGCCAAAGGTTTTGGAAACAGCCAGTAGCGCGACCTGCGCCGGCAGGCGGTCGGCGGCACGGCAAGCGGCCGTGATTCGGTCGTGAACGGTTTGAAGCTGGAGGGCAATCGTGGTCATAATTACTGCAAGCGTAACAAACGACAGGGCTTATTCGTGGACATTACCCAATTACTGGCCTTTAGCGTCAAAAACAAGGCTTCTGACTTGCATCTTTCGGCGGGTCTGCCACCCATGATTCGCGTGCATGGCGATGTGCGGCGCATCAACGTGGAGGCGCTGGACCACAAGCAGGTGCATGCGATGGTCTACGACATCATGAATGACGGCCAACGCAAGGTTTATGAAGAGTTTCTGGAAATCGACTTTTCATTCGAGATTGAAGGGCTGGCGCGGTTTCGGGTCAACGCCTTTAACCACCAGCGTGGCGCAGGCGCGGTGTTTCGGACCATTCCCAGCAAAATTTTGACGTTGGAGCAACTCAACTGCCCCAAGATTTTTTCCGACCTGGCGCTGAAACCGCGCGGCATGGTGCTGGTCACCGGCCCGACGGGTTCGGGCAAGTCGACTACGCTGGCCGCCATGGTCAACTTTTTGAACGAGACCGAGTTTGGCCACATCCTGACGGTGGAAGACCCGATCGAGTTTGTGCACGAGTCCAAAAAGTGCCTGGTCAACCAGCGCGAAGTTGGCCCACACACGCAAAGCTTTGCCGCCGCCCTGCGCTCGGCCCTGCGGGAAGACCCGGACGCCATTCTGGTCGGCGAAATGCGCGACCTGGAAACGATTCGCCTGGCCATGACCGCGGCGGAAACCGGCCACCTGGTGTTCGGCACCCTGCACACGTCCAGCGCCGCCAAGACCATTGACCGGATCATTGACGTGTTTCCGGGTGAAGAAAAAGAGATGATCCGCGCCATGCTGTCCGAGTCGCTGCAAGCGGTGATTTCACAAACGCTGTGTAAAACCAAAGACGGCCAGGGCCGCGTGGCGGCGCACGAGATCATGCTCGGCACCAGCGCCATTCGCAATTTGATTCGCGAGGCCAAGGTGGCGCAGATGTACTCCAGCATCCAGACCGGCAACAGCGTGGGCATGCAAACGCTGGACCAAAACCTGGCCGACCTGGTCAAGCGCAACATCATCAGCCCGGGGGAAGCGCGCTCCAAAGCCAAAATTCCGGAAAACTTTCCGGGCTAAGCCCCTACGGGCGGGGCCGTCTGCGGCCCCGCCATCACCCTTCACCCTCGGGAGCTCACCTCATCATGGAACGCGATCAAGCCACCAAATTTGTCAATGACTTGCTCAAGCTGATGATCAGCCGCAACGGCAGCGATTTATTCCTCACGGCCGACTTTCCGCCCGCCATCAAGGTCGACGGCAAGATCACCAAGGTGTCGCCCCAGCCGCTCAACGGCGCCCACACCATGGCGCTGACCCGCTCGGTCATGAACGACAAGCAGGTGGCCGAGTTCGAGCGCACCAAAGAATGCAATTTCGCCATCTCGCCCCCGGGCGTGGGACGCTTCCGGGTCAATGCCTTCGTACAGCAAGGCAAAGTGGGCATGGTGATGCGGGTCATCCCCTTGACGGTGCCGACCATTGACGGGCTGGGCGTGCCGCAAATTCTGAAAGAGGTGGCGACCACCAAACGCGGCCTGTGCATTTTGGTCGGGGCCACCGGCTCCGGCAAATCGACCACGCTGGCGGCCATGGTGGACTGGCGCAACGAAAACTCGTTTGGCCACATCATCACGATTGAAGACCCGATCGAGTTTGTCCATCCACACAAAAACTGTGTCGTGATGCAGCGCGAAGTGGGCGTGGACACCGACAGCTGGGCCGCCGCCCTGAAAAACACCCTGCGCCAAGCCCCCGATGTGATTTTGATGGGCGAAATTCGCGACCGCGAAACCATGGAACACGCGGTGGCGTTTGCCGAAACCGGCCACCTGTGCCTGGCCACCCTGCACGCCAACAGCGCCAACCAGGCGCTGGACCGCATCATCAACTTCTTCCCCGAAGAGCGGCGCTCGCAATTGCTGATGGACCTGTCGCTCAACCTCAAGGCCATGGTGTCGCAACGGCTGATTCCCAAGCAAGATGGGCGCGGCCGCACTGCCGTGATCGAGATCATGCTCAATTCACCGCTGATTTCGGACATGATCTTCAAAGGCGAGGTCACCGAGATCAAGGAGATCATGAAGAAAAGCCGCAACCTGGGCATGCAAACCTTCGACCAGGCCTTGTTTGACGCCTATGAGACTAACGTCATCACCTACGAAGATGCCCTGCGCAACGCCGACTCGGTCAACGACCTGCGCTTGCAGATCAAGCTCAACAGCCAGCGCAGCCGGTCCCAGGACCTGGGCGCGGGCACCGAAAACTTCGCCATTGTTTAACTCACACCGCACGCCCCCATGACTTCGATCGCTACCAAAACCTACGAACCAACCCCGTCTCTCAAAGTGGCCTTTTTAGGTCTAGGCGTGATGGGCTACCCGATGGCCGGGCACCTGGCGCGCGCCGGGCACCAGGTCACGGTCTACAACCGCACCGCCGCCAAATCGATCGCCTGGTGCGCCGAGTTTGCCGGCGCGAACGGTGCCAGCCATGCCGACACGCCACGGTTGGCCGCGCAGCGGACCGACATCGTTTTTTGCTGCGTCGGTAATGACGATGACCTGCGCAGCGTGACGCTGGGCGCCGACGGCGCCTTTGCCGGCATGGAACCGGGCGCCGTGTTTGTGGACCACACCACCGCCTCCGCCAGCGTGGCGCGCGAGTTGTACACCGCGGCCAAAAACCTGGGGCTCCACTTTATCGACGCCCCGGTGTCCGGCGGGCAGGCGGGCGCGCAAAACGGCGCACTCACCGTGATGTGCGGCGCCGACCAGGGGCCTTTTGACAAGGCGCAGCCGGTCGGCCTGGCGTTTGCCAAAGCCTTTACCCGGCTGGGCGAGAGTGGCGCCGGTCAACTGGCCAAGATGGTGAACCAGATTTGTATTGCCGGCCTGGTGCAGGGCCTGAGCGAAGCCATTGCCTTCGGCCAGCAGGCCGGGCTGGACATGAACCAGGTGCTGGACGTGATTGGCAAAGGGGCGGCGCAAAGCTGGCAGCTCGATAACCGCGGCAAAACCATGGTCGCGGACAAGTTTGATTTTGGTTTTGCCGTCGACTGGATGCGCAAAGACCTGGGTCTGGTGCTGGACGAAGCCAAGCGCAACGGCGCGCGCTTGCCAGTCACCGCCCTGGTGGACCAGTTTTATGCCGATGTGCAGCACATGGGCGGTCAGCGCTGGGATACCTCCAGCCTGATCAAACGCCTGCGCTGATCAGGCGACGCCGAGTTATTTTTTGGCGTCTGCCGGGGCGGGCTTGGGCAGCATGTTCGCCAATTCATCTTCGCTGATGATTTCCAGCACGCGAACCACTTTATGAACGCCCGAGGTGTTGCGGGCAATGTCGGTGGCCCGGTCGGCTTCGCGCTGGGTCACGCGGCCCATCAAGTAGGTGGTGCCGCGTTCGGTTACCACCTTGAATGCGTTGGAAAACAAGTCTTTGGCATCCAACATACTGGCTTTGACGCGCCCGGTCACCAGCGTATCGGAGGAACGCTGGGTCAGCGTGCTGGTGCCCAGAACGCCCACTTCATTGACGATGGAGCGCACGTTTTCGACCTTGGAGATGACCTGCTCGATCAACAGTTTGTCTTGCGCACTCGGCACTTCACCCGTCAACAGCACTTGGCGGTTGTAGCTGGTGATGTTGATGTGGCCGCGGTCACCCAGGTTGTCCCGGATGCGACTGGCGCCACGCAGCTCGATGCCTTCGTCTTCCACCTGCGCACCGGAGGTCCGGCGGTCGGTGGCCATGAAGGAGCCCATCACGGCGCCGCCGAGGATGACGGGCGCGCAAGCGCTCAAAGCGCCGCCCAGACAGGCCGTCAACACCAGCAGGGTGACGAGTTTTTGGGTTTTGAAGGGGGTCATGTTTCCTGGTCTCCGAGTAACTGGGCATCCACCGCGTCACAAATACAGTGCAGGGCCAGAATATGAACCTCCTGAATGCGGGCGGTACGTTCATTGGGCACACAAATGTGGACATCGGTATCGCGCAGGGCCTGGGTCATCTTGCCACCGCCGCGCCCGGTCAAGCCCACCACCACCATTTCGCGCTCATGCGCCGCCTCAATCGCGGCCAGCACGTTGGCGGAATTGCCGCTGGTAGAGATCGCCAGCAGCACGTCGCCGGGCTGCCCGAGGGCGCGCACCTGGCGTGAAAATATGACGCTGAAGTCATAGTCATTGCCAATGGCGGTGATGATGGAACTGTCGGTGGTCAGCGCAATGGCGGCCAGCTCGGGGCGTTCGCGTTCATAGCGGCCGACAAATTCGGCTGAAAAATGCTGCGCGTCAGCGGCGGAGCCGCCATTGCCGCAGGCCAGCACTTTGCCGCCGCTGGTCACGCAGGTCAGCATGGCCTGCACTGCCGCCGCGATGGGTTTGCTCAACGACTCGGCGGCCTGGTATTTCAGGTCGGCGCTGTCAAAAAAGTGTTGTTGGATTCTTTGCTCTAGCATGGCCCGATGATACCTGCCACCTCACGACGCATCAAACGCCGCTTGTAACCATTCAATACTGCCGTGCTCCAGCAGCACCACATCAAACCGGCAGGGCGGCGGCTCGGGCAGGCGCATCAGGTAGTGGCGTGCGGCAAAAATAATACGACGCTGCTTGAGCGAGCTGATACTGGCGCCGGCCCCGCCGTGGCTGGCGCTTTGGCGCTGACGCACTTCGACAAACACCGTGGTGCCATCCGGCGTGCGCATGATCAGATCGATTTCACCACCGCCGCGCCCCGGCGTCCGATAATTGCGCACCACAAGGCGCAAGCCGGCTTGCTGCAAATAGTGCAGCGCGGCGGTTTCGGCCGCATCGCCCACCTGCTTGGTCGTACCGACCTTGGCCTTGATTTGAGGAAAAACCATTGATTTCTAACTACGCCTCTGCCTATGTTTCTGCCCGCCGTGCCGCACTGGAGGCGGCGGGTCATCAGAATTATCCGCCGGGCGCGCTTTACGTCGTCGCCACCCCGATCGGCAACCTGGCCGACATGACCTTGCGGGCGCTGCATGTGCTGGAACTGGCCGACACCATTGCCTGCGAGGATACGCGCCACACCCAGGCCTTGTTGCGCGCCTATGGCATCGACAAATCCCCGGCGCAACTGCTCGCCGTGCACCAGCACAACGAAGCACAGGCGGCGCAAACCGTGATTGACCGCCTGCGTCAAGGCCAGCGCGTGGCCTACGCCAGCGATGCCGGCACCCCGGCCATCAGCGACCCCGGTGCCCGGCTGGTCGCCGCCGTGCGGCAAGAACGCCTGCCGGTGATGCCACTGCCCGGCGCCAGCAGCGTGACCACCTTGTTGAGCGTAGCCGGCATCACCGACGAAGGCGCGCAACAGGGCGGGTTTGTGTTTATCGGCTTCTTGTCCTCCAAATCGACCGAACGCGCCACCGCGATTGAGGGGTTGCGTAGCCAGGCGCGCGCTGTGGTGATGCTGGAAGCCCCGCACCGCATTGAAGCCCTGGCGGGCGCGCTGGCGACGCTGGGCCCCCGGCTCATCACCATCGGGCGCGAGTTGACCAAGCAGTTTGAAGAAATCGCCACGCTCAGTGCCGCCGGCTTTCCGGCCTGGTTGGCCGAAGACGCCAACCGGCTACGCGGTGAATTTGTCTTGGTGCTGCATCCTGCCCCGTCTGAAGCCGAAGCCGGGCCAGACACCCGGGTCTTGAAGCTGCTGCTGGCCCAGCTGCCCTTGAAAACAGCCGTCAAACTGGCCTCCGACATCACCGGCGAACCCCGCAACGCCCTGTACCAACTGGCGCTGAATTTAAAAGCCGGCGACGGGGACGAGGCCGCGGCACCGGAATGACCGCAGGCCGTGGATTTTTCCGGCTTAAACCCCTGAAACCCCGGCCTTTTTTCGCTTTAAACGCCGCTCATTGACTCGATACTACAGGCCATAGAGAGTGCCCTTGACTTCAACCTAAAGAGGATGACATGGTGCTGATCACAACCTCACGTAGATACGCTTGTAAGAGTTTCCCTTACAGGCGACTCGTGCTTGCCTGACATTTGGCATAGCCGATTCCCGGCTTAAGTTTCTGTCGTTAACGATCAAAATTCAGTCCATGGTGATTCAAAACGAATCGCCGGAGATACCAGGAGCTGAACATGAACGACGACCAACTGACCGCTGAAATCCGCGATGCCAACCTCACTTACCTGATGCTGGCGCAGAACCTGATTCGCAAGGACAAAGCCGAAGCCCTGTTCCGTTTGGGTATCTCC
>CAJAFJ010000038.1 GCA_903938955.1 uncultured beta proteobacterium
AGCGACACCTGGTGGCGCCAATCCACCCTCGTCGACGGCCTGTCCCCGCACAGCCAGCACCTGGTCAACTTCTACACCCGCCAAAGCCTGGACGCCGTGTGCCCCGCCAACTTCGGCGCCACCAACCCCGAAGTCCTGCGCGTCGGCAAAGAAACCCTGGGCCAAAGCTGGATCAAAGGCTACCAAAACTACGTCAAAGACCAGCAAGCCGCGCAAAAAGCCCGCCACGCCAGCGACGACGCCGACAAACTCCAGACGCTGGACTATGAAGTCGCCAAAGACGTCGCCATCAGCCCCGGCAAAGTGGTGTACCGCAACCATCTGATCGAGTTGATCCAGTACACCCCGACCACCGCCAAGGTCTACCCTGAGCCGCTGCTGATCGTGCCCTCGTGCATCATGAAGTACTACATCCTGGACCTCTCACCCGAGAACTCCATGGTGCGCTACCTGGTCAGCCAAGGCCACACCGTGTTCATGATCTCCTGGCGCAACCCCGACGCCAGCGACCGCGACATCGGCATGCAGGACTACCTGCAAATGGGCGTCATGCAAGCCATGGCCGAAGTCAAAACCCAAACCAAAGCGCCGCGCATCCACACCATGGGCTACTGCCTGGGCGGCACCTTCCTGGCCATCGTCGCCGCGGCGCTGGGCCACGGTGACGGCAAATCGCACCGCCAGGTCCGCGGCCAAAACCCGCACCGCCGGGAAGAAGACGCCACCAGCGTGGACAGCCTGCCCGAACTCGCCAGCGTCATGCTGCTGGCCGCGCAAACCGAATTCAGCGAACCCGGCGAACTCGGCGTCTTCATCGACGACGACCAACTCAACAACCTCAAACAAGCCATGGCCCGCACCGGCTACCTGTCCGGGCGCCAGATGGCCGGCTCGTTCCAGTTCATGAACTCACGCGACCTGATCTGGGCGCGCAACACCCGGCGCTACCTGCTGGGCATGGACGAAGTCGGCAACGACATGATGAGCTGGAACGCCGACCTGACGCGCCTGCCTGAGCGCATGCACAACGAATACCTGTCCTCGCTGTTCCTCAACAACGCGCTGGCCTCCGGCCACTACCGCGTCGGCGGTGTCGGCGTCACCCTGGGCGACATCAAGGCGCCAATGCTGGTGGTCGGCACCGTGCGCGACAGCGTCTCGCCCTGGCACTCGGTCTACAAAATCCACCAATTGACCGAAACCCAGATCACCTTCGTGCTGGCCGCCGGTGGCCACAACGCCGGCATCATCTCCGAGCCCGGTCACGCCCGACGCAGCTACCAGATCGCCTGCACCGAAAAAGGGGCCGGCTGGATCGAGCCCGATGCCTGGGTCGCCAAGGCCCCGCTGGTCGAAGGCTCGTGGTGGGAAGCCATGCACACCTGGCTGGAAGAGCGCTCGGGCAAGCCGGTGGCGCCGCCCAAGATGGACCCGGCCAAGGTGCTGTGCGATGCCCCGGGTGAGTACATCATGGTGCGTTATGCCGACTGAGCGCGACCTCGATCACGAAAGGCAGGTGCTTTTGCAAAGCATGGAGTCGTCCATTGAGGCCTTAAACGCCCGCATCGCCCGCTTGGCCATCGGGCTGGGTGTGGCGCTGGACAACGAGGCCGAGTTGGCCCATTTGCTCAGTCACCAGCACCCCGCCTCGCCCGTGGCGCATGAGCGGCGCAGCAACTCGGGCGATCTGGATACGACCCATCTCGGGGCCAACCCGGACCGCCGCCTGGCCCATAAGCATGAAGAGTTGCGCGGCCTGTTGGTGATGCGCTATGGCCTCGAAACGCGCTATGTGGACGAAGTGGGTGTGCTCGCAACACGCCAGATCATGGTGGCGGTCGAAGCGCATCTGGAGCGTGATGGCTTCAAGCCCGGTGCCGACGGCATCCATCTGGACCGCCTTTTCAAAGAATCCTGACACCGCTGTGTCACACAGCGTGCCTAGCCTGTCTTAATTACTTAACTTTTTAAATACCACTATGACTATCAACGCCAACTTATTCAGCCTCGCCGGTAAAAAAGGCCTTGTGCTCGGCCTCGCCAATGACCACAGCATCGCCTGGGGTGCCGCCCAATTGGCGCGCCAGCAAGGCGCTGAGATCGTGGCCTCTTGCCTGAACGAAAAAGCCATGCGCTACGTCGAGCCGCTGACCGGACCGGCTGGCATTGACCTCCTGCCGTGCGATGTCGAGCATCCGGGCGAACTCGAAGCGCTGGTGAACCATGCCGTGGCCAAACTCGGTCACCTGGACTTTGTGGTGCACTCGATTGCCTGGGCGCCACTGGAAGACCTGCATGGCCAGGTGATTGACAGCAGCAGCAGCGGCTTTGCCCGCGCCATGGAAGTGTCATGCCATTCATTTGCCACCCTGGCCAAGCTGTGCGCCCCGCACATGACAGAAGGCGGCAGCATGATCACCATGACCTACTTGGGTGCCGACACCGCCGTGCCGCATTACGGCCTGATGGGGCCGGTGAAAGCGGCACTGGAATCGCTGGTGCGCTACATGGCGGTGGAACTCGGCCCCAAGGGCATCCGGGTGCACGCGGTGTCGCCGGGACCGATCTTGACGCGTGCCGCTTCGGGCATTGCCTCGTTTGACGAACTGATGGGCAATGCGGTGAGCAAATCCCCGCTGGGCCGCTTGGTGAAGCTCGAAGAAATTGCACAGCTCTGCACCTTCCTGTGCGCTGATGCCTCGTCCGGCATGACCGGTCAGACGATTTATGTGGATGCGGGCTGCCACGCGGTGGCGTAA
>CAJAFJ010000039.1 GCA_903938955.1 uncultured beta proteobacterium
CCGACTCGGGCACATTTTCAACAAACGAGGTTTGATCTTGTCGCCGAATTCTTTTTCCAGGGCTTTGCGGCCGTTGTCATGCGCAAAAGACCAGCCGCCATCCCCCACCGGGCCGACATAGGCAAACGCAATCTTCAAGGGCTCAGGCTTGGGGGCGGGTGCAGAAGCCGCCGGCGCCGGGGCGGCCACGGGTGCGGGCTCTTCTTTTTTGCCACAGCCTACCAGCGCAGCGGAGGCCACGGCGGTCAGTGCGGCTATTTTCAAGAGCGAGCGTTTTTGCAGATCGGTCATGTCAGGTCCTTCAGGGTTGGGGTTAGATGAAGACAGGGTTGAACAACTTTTAATTATGAACGGGGATTCAGGCACCCGGGTAGAAAGGCTTGCCAATCGATGTCGGCATATTGATACGAATCCAGTGCGGATTTCTTGAAATCAGCGCCAGCACCACGATGGTCGAGAGGTAAGGCAGCATGGTCAAAAACTGGCTGGGCACTTCGACGCCAATGCCTTGCAAATGGAACTGCAACATGGTCACGCCGCCAAACAGGTAAGCGCCCAGCAGCACACGGGCGGGTCGCCAAGTAGCAAAGGTGGTCAGCGCCAGGGCGATCCAGCCTTTGCCGGACACCATGCCCTCAACCCACAAGGAGGTGTAAACGATGGACAAATAGGCGCCTGCCAAACCGCACAGCGCGCCACCGGCCACCACCGCCAGCAAGCGAATCCGGCGCACCGGGTAGCCCAGCGCATGGGCCGATTCCGGGCTTTCACCGACACTGCGCAGCACCAGTCCGGCGCGGGTGCGGTACAAAAACCAGATCAGGCCCAGGGCCAGCGCCACCGTCAGGTACACCAACGGGTGATGCCGGAACAAGGCCGCCCCCAGCCACGGAATATCCGACAGGTACGGAATGGCAAAGCTGGGGCGTGCCGGAATTTTCTCCTGGACGTAGACGATACCGGCAAAGGCAGAAAACCCGGCACCAAACAAACTCACCGCCAGCCCAGTGGCGTACTGGTTGGTGTTGAGCCAGATCACCAGCCCGCCAAAAATCAGCGCCAGCACGGCCCCGGCCCCCATACCGGCGGCAAACCCGAGCAGGTCGCTGCCCGAATGCACCACGGCGGCAAACCCCGCAATGGCCGCGCACAGCATCATGCCCTCGGCCCCGAGGTTGACGATGCCGGCCTTTTCATTGATCAACAGGCCCAGCGACGCCAGGGCCAGCACGGTGCCCGCATTGAGCGTGGCGGCGATGAGCAGTGCGTATGAATCCATCATTTCGTCCACTTCAAGCGGTAATTCACCAGCGTATCGCAGGCCAGCAAGGTAAACAGCAGCAAGCCCTGAAACACGCCGGTGAGCGACTTGGGCAACCCCAAGCGCGACTGGGCCAACTCGCCGCCGATATAAAACATACTCATCAAAATCGCCGAAAACACCATGCCCACCGGGTGCAAGCGCCCGACAAAGGCGACGATGATGGCAGCAAAGCCGTAGCCCGCCGGTACATAAGGCGTGAGCTGCCCGATGGGGCCCGCCACTTCCAGCGCGCCAGCCAGACCGGCCAAACCACCCGACACCATCAGCGCGACCCACAAGGCCCGGCGCGAAGAAAATCCGGCATAACGGGCCGCCGCCGGAGCCAGCCCGCCGACCTGCAGCGAGAAACCGGCACGCGTGCGAAACAAGAATATCCAGATGCCAGCCACCCCGATCAGTGCCAGAAATATGCCAATGCTGACCCGCGAGCCGCTAAACAGGCGCGGAATGCGGGTCACCAAATCAAAGTTTTTGGACTGCGGAAAGTTGTAACCCAGCGGGTCTTTCCACGGCCCCGAGACCATAAAACTGAGCAGCTGCACGGCCACATACACCAGCATCAGACTGACCAGAATCTCATTGGCATGAAACCGGTCCTTTAGAAAAGCGGTGATGGCGGCCCAGAACATGCCGCCCAGCACCCCAGCCAAAATGATCGGAATCACAATCCAACCGGTCGAGGTTTTGTCGGCCATCAAAGCCACACCGCTAGCGGCCATGGCACCCAGCACATACTGCCCCTCGGCGCCAATGTTCCAGACATTGGACCTAAAACACACGGCCAGCCCCAGCGCAATCAGCAGCAAGGGGGTGGCCTTGACCGCCAATTCACCCAGGCTGTAGCTATTTTTGATAGGTTCCCAGAAAAATACCATCAAGCCACTGACAGGGTCTTTGCCCAAGGCCAGGAACAAAAGCACGCCAATGATGACTGTCAAGAACAAGGCCAGCAGCGGCGACGCATAGCCCCACAGCGCAGACGGTTGCGGACGGGCTTCAAGCTTGAGCATGTGAACCTCCGCTGACTTGCCACAGACCGCTCATCCACTCGCCAATGGTTTCCACCGTGGCCTCGGCAATCGGCACCGACGGCGACAGACGGCCGTTGGCGATGACGTGCAGGCGGTCGCTGACCTCAAACAATTCATCCAGCTCTTCGCTCACTACCAGCACAGCACACCCGGCATCGCGCAACTCCAGAATCTCGCTGCGGATCTGCGCAGCAGCGCCCACGTCCACGCCCCAGGTCGGTTGCGAGACGATGAACAGCTTGGGCTTGGCATCAATTTCACGACCCACAATGAACTTTTGCAAATTACCGCCCGACAGGGAACGCGCCACGGCACGCGGCCCCCCGGCTTTGACGTTGAAACGTTGGATGAGGTCGGCGGCATGCGCTTCCAGTTGCCGCACCCGAATCCAGCCACCGGCAAAGCGGGGGAAAGAAATGGATTCATTACGCGTCAACAACAGGTTGTGCGCCAGGCCGAGCGTGGGCACAGCGCCCCGGCCCAAACGCTCTTCAGGCACAAAATGCAGGCCCAGCTTGCGCCGACCACCGGGGTGACGGCCCGAGGCATCGACCTCGCCAATGCGGATCGTGCCCGACGCGGCCCGCACGTCTTCGCCCGACAAGGCATAGAGCAATTCTTTTTGCCCGTTGCCGGACACCCCGGCAATACCGACCACCTCACCGGCTTGCACCGACAGGCAGATATGGTCCAGGTCCATGCCAAACTGGTCTTCGCGCGCCAGGCTCAAATTTTCCACGCGCAGCACGGGCGCACCGGTTTGTTGCGTGCGCCGGGTCAGCAGAGGCGGCTCGGCACCAATCATCATTTTGGAGAGCGAGGCATTGGTCTCTTGCGCCGGGTTGCACACGCCGGTGACCTTGCCGGCACGCAGCACGGTGCAGGCGTTGCACAACTCACGAATTTCATGCAGCTTGTGGCTGATGTACAAAATGCTGCAGCCCTGGCTGGACAACTTCTTGAGCACGACAAACAGTTTTTCGACCGCTTGCGGCGTCAACACCGAGGTCGGCTCATCCAGAATCAGCAACTGTGGGTTGGTCAGCAAGGCGCGGATGATTTCCACGCGCTGCATCTCGCCCACGCTCAAGGTGTGGACCGGCCGGGCGGGGTCAATGTCCAGCCCATATTCAGCCGCTTTGGCGGTGATGCTGCGGGTGACTTCCAGCAAGCTCAGGCGCTTGTTCAGGCCGAGCCAGACGTTTTCAGCCACCGTGATGGTGTCAAACAGGCTGAAATGCTGAAACACCATGCTGATGCCCAGGGCCCGCGCCTCCTGCGGATTGCGAACCTGCACCGGCTGGCCGTTGAACAGGACCGTGCCCGCATCCGGCTTGACCGAGCCGTAGATGATTTTCATCAGGGTCGATTTGCCGGCCCCGTTTTCGCCCAGCACCGCATGCGTTTCGCCGGGCATGACCGTCAGGGACACGGCGCTATTGGCCACCACGCCGGGGTAGCTTTTGGTAATGCCCGCAAGTTGAAGTCGAGGGGTGGTCATGCTGCTGATATTATTTTTAGTGACAGGGTTGGCCGATGGCAATGACACGCAAAGTTAATGCCAAAAGAATGGACAGCATTTTGCGCTGGGAGCCGGGCACAAATTATGCAACCCCAATTTTATTTTGATGCCTTGTGCTAGCCTGAAGCGTTCAAGGAAGCGACCATGAAGAACCCAGCCCTCCAATTTATCAAGCGCGGTGAAATTATTTCACTTGGCAACGTACCGTCCACCCGCACCCTACTGGAGGTGTTGCGTGAAGACTTGAACTGCAGCGGCACTAAAGAGGGCTGCAATGAGGGCGATTGCGGTGCATGCACCGTGGTGCTGGGCGAGGCCGATGGCGACCGCATCCAATACAGCGCCGTCAACAGCTGCATTCGACCGGCGCATGCCATCCACGGCATGGCGCTGTGGACCGCCGAAGACCTGGCCACGCCAGATGGAACGTTGCACCCGGCGCAGCAAGCCCTGTTGCAGTGCCACGGCAGCCAGTGCGGCTTTTGCACTCCCGGCTTCGTCATGAGCCTGTTTGCCCTGTACCAAAATCAGGTGCTGGCGGGCGAGTCCATCAGCCGTGAAGGGGCGCAGCAAGCCCTGTCGGGCAACCTGTGCCGCTGCACCGGCTACCGGCCGATTCTGGACGCCGCCCAGCAGATGGCAAGCTTGCCTGTGGTGCGGGAGGATGAATCCAATTTGCTACAAAAACTGGAGCTACTCACGCATACAGAACATGCGCTAGAGGCCGATTCGTCATATATTTCACCCCGCACGCTGGCCAACCTGCTGGCCGCCCGCGCCGCCCACCCGCAGGCGCAACTGGTGGCGGGTTGCACCGATGTGGGGCTGTGGGTCAACAAACTACACCAGCAGTTTGCACAAGTGCTGGATGTGTCCAAAGTGCAGGAATTGCGGCAGATAGAACAGCACTCAGACCACATCGCCCTTGGCGCCGCCGTCACCTTGACCGACGCCTTTGCCGCACTGGTGGCCGACCGGCCGCAGTTGCACACCTTTGCCACCCGCTTTGCCGGCCTGCCGGTGCGCAACGCGGGCACGCTGGGCGGCAACGTGGCCAACGGCTCGCCCATTGGCGACTCGATGCCGCTGCTGATTGCGCTGGGCGCCAGCGTCGTGCTGATGAGCGTTCGCGGTCAGCGCGAGCTGCCGCTGGAGCAGCTCTACACCGGCTACCGCCGCAACGTGATCGCCGCCGATGAAGTGCTGGCGTGGATCAAGGTGCCCAAGGCGGTTGGAGGCGAATGGGCACGCGTCTACAAAATATCCAAACGCTTTGACGACGACATCTCGGCGGTCTGCCTGGCGATTAATTTGCGGATCAAAGACGGCCAAGTCAGCCACGCCTCGATCGGTGCGGGCGGCGTTGCGGCCACGCCGGTGCGGGCGCTTAAAACCCAAGCCGCCTTGCTGGGCCAAGCCTGGACGCAAGCCACCGTGCAGCAGGCCATAACCACATTGAGAGGCGAGTTTCAACCGATCTCCGACATGCGAGCCTCCAGCGCCTATAGGGTGCAGGTGCTGGGCAATTTACTGCAACGCTTCTGGCTGGAGAGCCAGGGCGAACAGCACATCAACCTCGAATCCTTCAGCCTGGATGGAGCGTCAGCATGAACGCCAATACCTCATCCGTCGCACGCGCCTGCGGCCTCGACCAGCCCCACGAAAGCGCCCGCGCCCAGGTGGCGGGCGCCGCCACCTATGTGGACGACATCCCCGAGGTGCGCGGCACGCTGTACGCCGCGCCCATTTTGTCCACAGTGGCGCACGGCACCCTGCGCGGCGTGGACAGCCGCATTGCCCAAGCCATGCCGGGCGTGCGCGGCGTGATTCTGGCGAGTGACATTCCTGGCGACCCGATGCTGGCCGCCTTTGCCGGGGACGAGCCGATTTTTGCCATCGACAGCGTGCAGCACATCGGCCAAGTGATCGGCCTGGTGGTGGCCGACAGCGTCATGCAGGCCCGCCATGCCGCGCGCAAGGTGCAACTCGACATCACCGCCCTGCCCGCCATCCTCACCGTGCAGGACGCGCTGGCGGCGCAAAGCTATGTGCTGCCGCCGGTTTTTGTGCAGCGCGGCGACGCAGCGCAAGCCCTGGCCCGCGCACCGCACACCTTGAAGGGCACACTCGAAGTCGGCGGCCAGGAACACTTTTATCTGGAAGGCCAGATCGCCTACGCCCTGCCACAAGAGCAAAACCAGTGGCTGATTTATGCCAGCACCCAGCACCCCGGCGAAGTGCAGCACTGGGTCGCGCATGCATTGGGGCTGGACAACCACGCTGTGCGCGTGGAATGCCGGCGCCTGGGCGGCGGCTTTGGCGGCAAGGAGACCCAGGCCGGGCATCTGGCGGTGTGGGCAGCGGTGGCGGCGGCCAAACTCAAACGCCCGGTCAAACTGCGGCTGGACCGCGACGACGACTTCATGGTCACCGGCAAGCGCCACCCGTTTTCGTACGACTACACGGTGGGCTTTGACGACACGGGCCGCCTGTGCGGGCTGAAATTGATGATGGCCGCCCACTGCGGCTTCAGCGCCGACTTGTCCGGCCCGGTGGCGGACCGTGCCATCTTCCACGTCGACAACGGCTACTTTCTGGAAGATGTCGAGATTGCGTCCTACCGCTGCAAACTCCACACCCAGAGCCACACCGCCTTTCGCGGCTTCGGCGGGCCGCAGGGCATGATCGTGACCGAAACGATTCTGAGCGACATCGCCCGCCATCTGGGCCTGGACCCGCTGGAGGTGCGCCAACGCAACCTGTACTCCGACGAAGCGCTGGCCCACCCGGCCCAACCCGGCGCACGGCGTGACACCACCCACTACGGCATGCAGGTCGAAGACAACATCCTGCAACCCTTGCTATCAAAATTAGAGCTATCAGCGCACTATAGACGTAGGCTGGAGGCCATTTCTTCATATAACGCCAGCAGCCCGGTGATTCAGCGCGGCATCGCCATCACGCCGGTCAAGTTCGGCATTTCGTTCACCGCCACGCTGTTCAACCAGGCCGGTGCGCTGGTGC
>CAJAFJ010000040.1 GCA_903938955.1 uncultured beta proteobacterium
AACTTGCTGCCGCAGTCGACATCACTCTCCACCCATAACTCGCCCGAAAGCGCTTCCACTAATCGGCGCGAGATGGTCAGGCCCAGACCCGTGCCGCCAAATTTACGCGTGATGGAACTGTCCTCTTGCGAGAAAGCATCAAAAATAGCCCCGAGCTTGTCTTTGGGAATACCAATCCCCGTGTCACGAATCGTGAATTGAATGAGGTTTGATTTGGCGTTATCCCAAGCCAAGTTGACGGACAAGACCACCTCACCCTTTTCGGTGAACTTGATGGCGTTACCGATCAGGTTCACAAGAATTTGCCGCAAGCGCCCCGGATCTCCCAGAACGGCCATGGGCACATCAGCGGCAATATCGCACACCAGTTCAAGCCCCTTGGCATGCGCCCGACCGGCCAGCGTCTTGAGCGTTTCACCCACGGTACGCCCAAGGTTGAAAGGAATAGTCTCAATCAACAACATGCCAGCCTCAATCTTGGAGAAATCAAGAATGTCGTTGATCACCTTCAGCAGCGAGTCTGAGGAAGACTTCACGATATTCAGGTACTCACGCTGCTCAGGGGTCAATTCGGTTTCGAGGGCCAACTCGGTCATGCCGATGACCCCATTCATGGGGGTGCGAATTTCATGGCTCATATTGGCCAGAAAATCAGATTTCGCCCGATTGGCCGATTCAGCCCCTTCCTTGGCGCGGCGCAACTCCTCTGAGGCCCGTTTGGATTCGGAAATATCGGCAATGTAGCCATTCCAGACAATGCTGCCATCGGCCTGTCGGCTGGGGGTTGATTCACCATGCACCCAGACCGGCACGCCACTCACCGGATTCAAAATACGGAAATCAAGCCGCCAAGGCTCAATGGTTTCGGCAGAAACTTCGACCGAGTGCATCATCATCGCTTCATCGTCCGGGTGGATTTTCGAGCGTAACACTTGACTATCCGCCATGATGTCTTCAGGCGCTATGCCGCATATTTGCCAGATAGCCGCACTGAAAAAGGGGTAGGTCTTCCGACCATCCGGCGCTAGGTGGAACTGGTACACCGCCACGGGGATGCTTTCGGTAATCTCCTTGAGCCGGGCACCGGCTACCTTCAACTGCGTCACGTCCTGCCAAATACCGGTAAATACCGTGGCACCACTGGCGGCCAGTTCAGGCTCGGGGCTGATTTCGCCTCGAATCCAGCGCAAGCCCCCGTTGGGCAACAGAATCTGATACTCCCCCATCCAAGGCTCGCGCCGAGCCGCAGCGCCGAACACGTTGTGCAAATACCATTCGCGCTCTTCAACCACAATTTGTAGCGCCGGCAGACGGCCATCCGCCAACAAAGCCTCACGATCCAGGCCGCGAATCTCACCCAGGCGATCGCTGACAAAGGTGTAGCGAATTTGCCCATGGCCCACTTCGCATTGGTAGACCACCCCGGGCACGGCATTGGTGATGTGGCGCAGGCGTACTTCGGTGGCCTTGATGGCGACTTCCATCAATTTACGCGCCGTGATGTCAGTCCGAATCGCAATGAACTGAACCGGCATGCCGCTGTCATCGCGCAGCGGCACGATGGTGGACTGCACCCAATACAAATTGCCGTTTTTTGACCGATTGCAAATCTCACCGTGCCAGACCTGACCCGACAAAATCGTCTGCCACATCACTTCAAAAAAAGCTTTGGGATGCACGCCAGAATTAATAATGCTGTGGGCTTCCCCAAGCAAATTCTCTCGCAGGTAGCCACTCACTTTGCAAAAGTTGTCGTTGGCGTAAACAATCCGGCCATACACATCGGAAATGCTCACGATACCGTGCTGGTCCAAGGCGAATTTTTGATTAGCCAAATCGGCCAACGCTGACTGCAACTCGCGCTGACTCTCCTCCCGCTCCTGCACCAGGTCAGACATCAATTTGGAGAGCGACTCCAGATTTTCATCCAGTAACGGCGGCAAATCCGGGTCAATCGTGTGCATCAAACTGTTGGCCGTGTCACGCAACGAATCAATGGCGCGGGTCCGGCTGTTCAACTCAACACGCATACGGTCATTGGTTTGATTCAGCTCAGCCGAACTCAACGCCAAGCTGCGCGAGCGCAAATCCAGGTCGCGGTCACTCTGCTCATAGGCGCTGTCCACACGCTCCAAAAAATCGCCCAATCCGGTCAACAAACGGGCCGATTCCGGGGACACCCCGTCCAAATCAGCCACGCGTTTGAGCTCATCCAAAACAGCCGACAGCTGTGATTCTTCAACACCCAGTAAACGTTTGGTCTGGCGGCTAAGTAACTTGTGCATGAATGAAGGCTGTCAGGTAAAAATCACAACTCGGCCATATGGGTGATGGTCATGGTTTGGTTGTGCAGCTTGCACTCGGCGTTGGCCGTGAAGGGGCTGATTTCGCCGTAGGAATAAAAACCAGTCAGCACGGCACCTTGGCCCAACACATCCGCCACAGCTTCCACTTCTTCGTCGACGCGACCACCCATCACCAGCTTGCGGCCCACACAGCTGATCAACAGCGCCAAGCCGTCCTTCTGACCACCCAGCATGTCCTGGGCAGCCTGGGCTGCCGCCTCAGCACCATCAACCAGCGCATCGGTACTGGCGTGCATGAGTTCCAGATAGCCCCCAGACTCGATATCACCCGCCAGCGTCAGGCTGCCAGCGGCTTCATCAACCGCCAAAATAGTGCGGATCAGACCGACTTTGTTGTGGTCGGTTCCGAGCATGGAAAAAGGAAAAAGCAAACCGGAGGCCGGCAGGTCTTTGGCATGCTCACCCAAGTAGCGCTTGTAAACAGAGAGGGCCGGTTCACCATCCAGTTCATACAGCACATTGTGATCGCAACGCGTGACTTTTCGGGCCGGGCCAAAGGCCGTCCAGCCACCGAAGGAACCATGCGAAAAGTGCAAACTGGGGCCATAAAGACCGACGCATACCAACCGGTCGTTGTGCACGCCCGCTGTATCGAGCACCCAGGTTTCTTTGAAGGCGCCGCCGTCGCCCGCCAGTCCACCGGTGATGGGAATGCCTTTACCCAACACCGCCGTCATGCCTTCAATCAAGGCGCTGCCATTGATGGCAACGCCCTGCCCCAGCACCAGCACCGCGCGCAAGCCTGCTTTGGGCAATTGATCCCCCAAGCGTTGGCCCGCCGCCCGCGAGTCACCCATGCCGAGCAACTGGGTGGAGGATTCCACCAGGCTAGTTTTGTCAAAGCGAACGGCAGTTACCACGCAAGTGCCATCGTTGACGCCAGCATGGGTGATTTCGCCCGCCGTGGAACAACCGATCCGAATCGTCGAGGGAAACAGGCTCGCCAGGGGCGCTGCAACCGCTTTGAGCAGCTCAATATCAGAAAACACCAGTAACAAATTGGGCGCCATGGACCGCACGCTTTCAAGCGCATCGGCCATGTTGTCGCGGCTGGTAAAAGTGATTTGAGAGACTTGCATGCTGAATATCCTGACACGAATGATCAAAGAATTAAATTTACAGAATATTACAACGCCTTACATGTGCGCCTACTGACGATGCAGCACATTTTTCTGCACTGACCATGGTTGCCGCACGCAGCTGATGCAGCACCAGCCGGGGGGCAAACTTGCCCAAGCAGAGCATCGTGCCGCCATGGCGCCCGGCACGCTAAAACACCGGCTTTCGCTTCTCCAGAAAGGCGCCGATCCCTTCGCGGTGCTCGGCGCTGTCGGCGTAGGCATACGTCTTGTCGGCGGCTGGATTGCGTTTGACCGGCTCTTGACCCACCGGAATGGGCGGCTGATCCAGGGCACGAATAGCTTGCTTGTTGAGCCGTGCAGCCTGAGGCGATAACGGCACCATGCGCTGCGCCGTGGCCTGCACCTCTGCGGCCAGCAATTCATCGGCCAACACCTGGCTGAGAAACCCGGCCTCTTTCATGTCAGCCGCACAGAAAATAGCGGCTTCCAGCAGCATCCGGCGCGCCGTCACGCGCCCGACTTCGCGGGCCACCAGGGCCACTTCACGCGGCGCCATTGGAAAACCCAGTTTGGCGATGGGTGCTCCAAACTTGGCCGAGGCAGCAGCCAGGCGAATGTCGCAGCAACTGGCAATCTCGACGCCCGCGCCCATGCAATTGCCTTCAATGTGGGCCACGATCGGCACATCGCAATCGAGCATGGCTTGCAAGCCACCCCAGACATCGTTTTCGTGAAAATCACGCAAGGTGTCTTCCTGAAACCGGAAATTGGCGTATTCAGAAATATCACCACCCGAACAGAAGTTGCCGTTTTCACCGCTGATCACCACACAGCGCACGTCCGTGCTGCGCTGAATGCTCTCAAAAACGGCACACAATTCGCGCCACATGACACATGACATGGCGTTAAAACGCGCTGAATGGCTGATGGTGACCCGTGCCACACCGGCTTGCTGCTCAAACTGAATGGTTCCACGCATACCTTCTCGAATCCTTTTGACTGTTATTTTTTGCTGGCTTAGGTCGGCTAAGCGCGGGAAGACTTCTGCGCCCACCACCACAGGCCGATACCGCCCAGAATCATGGGCACACAAAGCCACTGCCCCATGCTCATGCCCATCGACAAAATACCCAAGTGCGCATCCGGCTCACGAAAAAATTCAGCGATAAAACGGAACACCCCGTAACCCGACAAAAAGGCAGCCGCCACCTGGCCCGGTTGACGCGGCTTTCGGGCATAGAGCCACAGCAGCACAAACAGCAGCAGCCCTTCCATCAAGAACTGGTAAATCTGTGACGGATGGCGCGGCAAGTCGCCAGCCCCCCGAAACACCATGCCCCAAGGCAAGTCCGGGCTGCTCACGCGGCCCCACAACTCACCATTGATAAAGTTACCGACCCGCCCGGCCGCCAAACCGGTGGGCACGCAGGGCGAGACAAAATCAGCCACCTGCAGCCAGGGCTTGCGGCGAGAGCGGGCAAACCAGATCGTCGCTACCGCCACGCCCAGCAAGCCACCGTGAAAACTCATGCCCCCTTGCCACACCGCAAAAATCTCCAGCGGGTGCGATAAGTAATAGAGAGGCTTGTAAAACAGGCAATAACCAATGCGCCCGCCAAGCACCACGCCCATCACCCCCATGAACAGGATATCTTCCACATCTTGGCGCTGCCAGGCCCCCGCCCCTGTGATGGAGGCAAACGGCTGATGGCGCAAGCGCCGGTAGCCCAGCCACATGAACAGGCCAAAGGCGGCCAGGTAAGTCAGCCCGTACCAATGAATGGCGACAGGCCCCAATTGCAGGGCAACGGGGTTTATTTGAGGATGAATCAACATGGTGTGTGCGAGCTGGCTTATCGTTTGCGGGATCTCGGCAAGGTGCCAATAGACTCACGATTTCGGTCGATGCGTTCTTGTCGACGTGCGTCTTCCCGCTCCATGGCTTTGCGTTTGGTGTAACCCGACGCATCAGCCCAAGCCCACCACACAACGGCCAGGCCAAAGGGTGTCAGTACCAGCCACCAGTCCCACAAGGCCACAGGGCCAATTTCAAGATATTTCAGGGCCAAAAACACCAGCCCAAGTCCCAATAAATACATCATGTTCTCCGGTCATGTCACAACAGCTTGAAGAGCAAAGAATGTCAACCGCTATCATTGCCCCAACGTTATTCGACTGTAAACCATACCATTAGGAAATATGATGAAACCGATTCTCTTTGCTATCGTTGCTGCAGTTTCTCTGACAACGCCAGCATGGGCTGATATGGATTTGGCCAAGTCAAAAAACTGCATGGCCTGCCATGCCGTTGATAAAAAGCTGGTGGGGCCGTCCTACAAGGACGTTGCCAAAAAGTACGCAGGGCAAAAAGATGCGGCAGACAAACTGGTCACCAAAATTCGGGGCGGTGGCGCTGGCGTCTGGGGTGTCATTCCGATGCCGGCCAACCCACAAGTCAATGAAGCGGATGCCAAAAAACTGGCGTTGTGGGTACTGTCCAACTAAGCCACAACAGCAAAGTCGCCCCTAAAAAAACCCGCGTAATGCGGGTTTTTTTATGGGCAATCAGCCAGCAGAACCCGATCAACGGGAACTGCCAACAGATGGTCAATCAAGATTAATACGTTTGACCGAGCTGACCCAAAATTTGTGGGTTTTCCAGTGTGGACGTATCCTGGGTGATGGACTCACCTTTGGCCAGCGAGCGCAACAGGCGGCGCATGATCTTGCCGGAACGGGTCTTGGGCAAGTTTTCACCAAAGCGGATGTCCTTGGGCTTAGCGATCGGGCCGATTTCTTTGGCGACCCAGTCACGCAAAATTTTAGCAATCGCCTTGGCATCATCACCGGTTGGGCAAGGTCCTTTGAGCACCACGAAGGCGCACATGGCTTCGCCGGTCAGGTCATCAGGACGACCCACCACGGCGGCTTCAGCCACCAGGTCAGACTTGGCCACCAGTGCCGATTCGATTTCCATGGTGCCCATGCGGTGACCCGACACGTTCAACACGTCATCAATACGACCGGTGATGCGGAAGTAACCACGGTCTGCACTGCGCACCGCGCCGTCGCCAGCGAGGTAAATTGTGCCGCCCAACTCTTCAGGGAAGTAGCTGCTCTTGAAACGTTGTGGGTCATTCCAGATGTTACGAATCATCGAAGGCCATGGGCGCTTGATGACCAACAAACCACCGGAACCATTGGGCACGTCAACGCCTGCTTCGTCCACGATGGCGGCCATGATGCCGGGCAGTGGCAAAGTGCAGCTTCCGGGCACCAGCGGTGTTGCACCTGGCAATGGGGTGATCATGTGACCACCGGTTTCGGTTTGCCAGAAGGTGTCCACAATCGGGCATTTTTCATGGCCGATGTTTTTGTAGTACCACATCCAGGCTTCTGGATTGATAGGCTCGCCCACTGAACCCAAAATGCGCAAGCTGCTCAGGTCGGAGCGGTCAGGGTGCACTTTCTCATTGCTCTCGGCGGCTTTGATCAGTGAACGGATAGCGGTGGGTGCGGTGTAGAAAATCGAGACTTTATGACGCTCAATCATCTGCCAGAAACGGCCAGCATCCGGGTAAGTGGGGATGCCTTCAAAGATGACCTGGGTAGCGCCTGCGGCCAGTGGGCCGTAAGCGACGTAGGCGTGGCCCGTGATCCAGCCGATGTCTGCGGTACACCAGAACACATCTGACGCTTGCAAGTCAAAGGTCCAATCCATCGTCAGCTTGGACCACAGCAGGAAACCGCCGGTGGAATGCTGCACGCCCTTTGGCTTGCCGGTCGAACCGGAAGTAAAGAGAATGAACAGGGGATGCTCGGCACCGACAGAAACGGGTGCGCAAACCGTGCTTTGGCCTTCAAGGGCTTGTGCAAAAGTGATGTCACGGCCCGCCACCATGTTGCAGGCGGTAGGGGTACGCTGGTACACAAACACGGTCTTGATGGACTCGCAACCGCCCAATGCCAGACCTTCGTCCACAATGGCTTTCAGTGGCAACTCTTTGCCGCCGCGCAACTGGTAGTTGCAGGTGACCACCGCCACGGCGCCGGCGTCAATAATGCGTTCTTGCAGCGCTTTGGCCGAGAAGCCACCGAACACCACGCTGTGGGTGGCGCCAATACGGGCGCACGCTTGCATGGCGATCACGCCTTCCAGCGTCATGGGCATGTACACCAACACGCGGTCGCCTTTTTGGATGCCTTGCGCAGTGAGTGCGTTGGCAAACTGGCTGACCTTGGCGAGCAGTTCTTTGTACGTGGTCTTGATGACGGTGCCGTCGTCTGCTTCAAAAATGACAGCGACTTTATTCTCAACCGGGGTGCCCATGTGCTTGTCAAGGCAGTTGGCCGAAGCATTCAACTCGCCATCTTCAAACCAGGTGTAGAACGGTGCATTGGACTCGTCCAGCACCTTGGTGAAGGGTTTGTTCCACATCACGTTTTCGCGGGCCAGACGGGCCCAGAAACCTTCGAAATCGTTAGCAGCTTCAGCGCACAACGCGTTGTAGCCATCCATACCGGAAATGCGGGCGGATTTCACGAGTGCATCACTCGGTGGGAAAACGCGGTTCTCAACCAGTGTGGATTGAATAGCTGTCGAAGGTGCTGTCATGGATAGGTCTCCTCTTGTTAAACGGTCTAGTTAAATTCGATTGGTGAGAATGTCGTGGTTGGCACTTACAAGCCACTGACTGCCAAGGTTTTGTTGATTCCCTTTGGTCTGCCATTTACAGCCATTTCCCTACAATAGTCCATTCACGTAAACACCCAGAAAACCACATGTCCACACCTCTTCCTGAAAAATCAC
>CAJAFJ010000041.1 GCA_903938955.1 uncultured beta proteobacterium
CGGTGTGTGATGAACTGGCCTTGGGCGAAAAGGTGACCCACTGGATGTGGTTTATCTTCCCGCAACTTAAGGCGTTGGGTCGCAGCCCCATAGCCAAGCACTTTGGTCTGGCATCGCGTGACGAAGCGTTGGATTACTGGCTGCATCCCATTCTTGGCAAACGCCTCGCAGATTGCACCAAACTTGTCTTGGCGCAGCGCCACACGACGGCGCGTGATATTTTTGGGCCGACAGATGATCTCAAGTTCAAGTCTTGCATGACGCTTTTCGCCCAGGTCGCCCCGGATGAACCAGTATTCAAACTGGCGTTGGATCAGTTTTATGAGGGCAAGCGTGACGAAAGTACGCTCAAGTTGCTGTAACTGAACCTGCTGCGAGCAAATGGTTTCGTTATTTACGGCTTGGGTGTGTGTGAGCATGCTTCCCATGGCAGAACATCGCAGCCACAATGCGGCACTTCGCTGGCAACTTTAGACGCCATGGGCGCCTTGTGAAGTGGCGGCGAGTTTGCTGTTGGCAATGTCTCGGCAGACGCCTGCATGTCCGGAATCCAGCGCATAAACGGGGTGAGGTCCGTCACATCGACGATGTACCAAAGTTTTTTACTGGCGTCCCAGCGAGCGCCCAATGCCTTGGCAGCATCTTTTTCCGCGAACGGGGTGACTAAATTGATTCTCATCTGGGAAATTATCCGTGTTGCGGTTACGTCAAGTCGACGGTGATGCTGCACTTAGGTTTTGACGATTCGCACCCAAGGGCTGAAGGCGATGATCAGTGCACCTACATTCAAAATAACCGTCATCCAGAAGATCACTTGAAACGCGACCTTGCGGGTTTTGTGTCGGAGCATTTGCTGCGCAAGTACGGCCCCGGGCCAGCCGCCTAACAAGCCGAGGATCAGCAAGGTTGATTCGCGTATTCGCCATTGCCCTTTTTTCGCCGCACTCTTGTCCTTCCAGTACGCTGCGGCGCAAACCAAGCTCATTACCCAATAGCCCGCGGCAACAATGAGCGCAGTGTCCCAAACCCGTGTCACTTAATTGAGCTGCCCGGTTGTCGCCATGACACTGACGAAGACAAGCTTGACCACCAGCCAGGTCGCCACCACGATGACCCAGGATTTCCATTTGACCCGCAGCACGTTATACGTGTTCTCGGCGAGTGTGAAGACCAGCGCACAAACCACACCAAAAAACATGCCGAACAGCGCTTGGTAAAGTTTTTGCAGCCAGTAGTGGTCAAGGTCGTCAACAATGGGTTGGAACATGCCGGTGATGCAGCCAAAGATCAGCCAGCGCACTGTATATCCCCGCCACCGATACCAGTGGCTTGCGTTGGGTGATGACCAATGAGCTTTTGTTGGCATTGACGTCGGCATGCGTTAACTTCCTGGTTGTTCTTTGGGTATTCTAGACTTCAGATTCGACATGACCTGAGCCGTCTTGCTGTCGAGTTTGCGCATTCTCATGGCTGGGCAAGGTTGTTTTGAAACGCCGGGTTTCGAGCAACTGGCCGAAAATGCCAATGCATCAATCGTGTGGCACCAGCCGGTCGGTCAGTTGCTCAGCATCAACTGCAGGATGATGCCTGTGGCGATTGCAATCAACACATAGTCAGAGCCGATTTGAATCCAATGGTAGCCACGCGGCGGCGGACTCAAATGATGATCTTGCCAGTTATTGACCACGAAATTTCTGTGTCGGTATTCGGGCGGCAGGCGCTCGCCCCGGTGAAATTGATGTTCCGGTCCGGCGCCGCGTTCAAACTGTTGCTCATAGCCAGGGGGCCGAATCGGCCGCTGGGGTCGATTCTTACTATGACCACGATTGGGGTGGTGTATTTTATTTTTGTGCCGATTCTGCTGAACCATCGGTGCTGAATCATTGCGTTGGGCAAAGGCCAGATCACTCAGACTGAACGACAGGGCCAAGAGGGCGAAAGCAAGTGCTCTTCTATTCATGCAGGACTCCATCAAGTTGAACAGTTGAAATCGGCACCGACGTTTTTTCCGAAACCCAAACAGGCACCGTCCCCTTGTGAACATAGGCATTACCGCGGATCGATCGTTTGCGATTGCGCAAACGGAGACGTCCGCTGGCAGGATTTCTAATCCGTCAGCAGCTAAATGTGATGGCTGAAGGAGGATTGGTGCAGCTGGATGATGGACCCGGCTCGATGAGGCCAAGTACTAGAAAAGTGAATCAGCCGAGTTGGGTATCAATGTCGGGCATTGATTGTTTCACTTCATTGAATGAGGTTGACGAGAATCGAAGTTGCCAACCCCGCAAACACAAACGGCACCGTGAGGTGCCGTTTGTTACTTACTGTCCGAAGACTTTCAGCCATTAAGCCTTTTTAGTGGCTTTCTTGACGGCGTCAACGGTCTGAGTTGTTGCCGCTGCGATGTTGGACTGAGCTGTTTCAACGGCATTTTTAGCTTGCACTTGCAAGGACTCAAGAGCATTTTGACCAGCGGTCAAAGCATTTTTGAAAGCCGCAACAGCGGATTCGCTGCCAGCAGGTGCGTTCTTGGTCAAGCTCTCCACAGCGCCATTAAAGGCTTTTTGAGCTTCAGCGGTCTTGGCTTCGACTGCTTTGGTCAATTCAGCACCGCTGTCCGTCACGATCGTTTTAACATTTTCAGCATAAGCAGAGGACTTGTCGGCCAAAGGCTTGACGAAAGCTGTTTGCAGAGCAACCACTTCTTGAGCATCTTTGGCAGCCAAAATGGCTTTGACCTGGTTCATGGACTCAGCCATCACGGCTTTCGAAGTAGCCATGTTGAGTTCGACCAGTTTTTCAACACCGGCAAACGCTTGGCTGGTGATGCTTTCCAGCGCTTGCAGGTTAGCTTTGTTGGTTTCGATAAATTGTGCGGCGGTAGAGTTCATGTGAGAGTCCTTGATGAGTGTGACAAATTGGGTGCCTGCTCAATAAAGGCCGTGAAAGCCATTTATGTTGCAGTGCAGCATAAATGAATTGTAGGGATAGTTTGCGTGTTTGGGGTGGCTTTTGGTGCGCTGCAGCAATCATTAGATACGTTTCTCTAACAACCCAGTGCAGTTTGAGTGCTGTCATCACGATCGGTGCCTGTGGATGACGCCATCAATTTGGCCGCTTGTTGGACGGCATCTGCCCAGCTCAGTTGTCCCAGTCGCTACTGCCACTGGAATCGCTGCTAGCCCCATCATCCCAAGAACTAGTGTCATTAATGCCAAAGTCCTGACCGCCCATGTCGGTGTTGGTAGCAATGGGCTGGTAATCGTTATTGCTTAAGTTGC
>CAJAFJ010000042.1 GCA_903938955.1 uncultured beta proteobacterium
GCATGCTGAACCCGCCAGAGCCAGGCTCCCCGGTCGCTACAACCTGTGATGCAGATGCGGTGAATAAACATACGTCCAGTGTATCAAACTGCCACCGGCAAACGCGTGGAATCAAGCCACTTTTTGACCGGGCACCCCCCCTATCCGGGGCTAGAATGTTTGCAGGTAAGTCTTTACCCTAGATCGGTTATATATGCTCAAGCTGTCCTCGTACACCATTGCCAGACGGTTGACAATTCTCACGCTAAGTGCTGGTTTCGGCATCATTGTTCTGGCGTTCATGTTCCTGATGTCGGAACGCAGTCTGATCATGGAAGAGCGACAGAACGGCGTGCGCCAGACCGTCGAGACAGCACACGGCTTGCTGACCCAATACCATGCTGAAGCCATCGCAGGCAAGATGCCCGAGGCCGACGCCAAGCTGCTCGCCATGAACGCCATCAGGGGCTTGCGCTACAGCAGCAGCGAATATTTCTGGATCAATGACATGCAGACCAAAATGGTGATGCATCCCATTCGCCCGGAACTCGAAGGCAAAGACCTGACAGACACCAAAGACCCCACCGGCAAACTGCTGTTCTCCGAGTTTGTCAAAGAGGTGAAGACCAATGGCGCCGGTTTTGTGAGCTACATGTGGCCCAAGCCCGGCAGTGAGAAACCGGTACAAAAAGTATCATACGTCAAGGGCTTTGCCCCTTGGGGCTGGATCATTGGCTCAGGGGTGTATGTCGATACCGTCGACTCGATGGTGATGGGTCGTGCCCTCGGCTTCTCCCTGGGCTCGTTGGCGCTCGCCGCGGTGTTAGTGGCGATTGGCTGGCTGATTGCTCGCGGCATCCTGAAACAACTCGGCGGTGAACCCGCCTACGCCGCCGACATCACGCACCGCATCGCCGGGGGGGATCTGGCGGTCGACATTGTGGTGAACCAGCCTGACCAGCCCAGCTTGCTCAACGCCATCAAAACCATGCGCGACCAGTTTGCCGCCATCGTCGGCCAGGTGCGCCAGGGGTCCGAGGGCGTGGCCACGGCCAGCGCCGAAATTGCCAGCGGCAACCACGACCTGTCCGCCCGCACCGAGCAACAAGCCAGCGCCCTCGAAGAAGCCTCGGCCTCGATGGAAGAACTGGGCGGCACGGTCCAACAAAATGCCGACAGCGCAGCACAAGCCAACCAGCTGGCCCTGAATGCTTCCCGGGTAGCGGTTCAAGGCGGCGACGTGGTGGCACAAGTGGTGGCCACCATGAAGGACATCAACGACAGCTCGCGCAAGATATCAGACATCATCAGCGTCATCGACGGCATTGCCTTCCAGACCAACATTCTGGCGCTGAACGCGGCCGTGGAAGCCGCCCGCGCCGGGGAACAGGGTCGCGGCTTTGCCGTGGTGGCGAGTGAAGTGCGCTCGCTGGCCGGGCGCTCGGCCGATGCGGCCAAGGAAATCAAATCCCTGATCAATGCCAGTGTGGCGCGCGTGGAGCAAGGCACAACGCTGGTCGACCAGGCGGGCCAGACCATGACGGAAGTGGTCACGTCCATCAAACGGGTGACGGACATCATGGGCGAGATCAGCACCGCCAGCAGCGACCAGGCCTCGGGCGTGGCGCAAATGGGTGAGGCCGTGCGGCACATGGACCAGGCCACGCAACAAAACGCAGCGTTGGTCGAAGAAATGGCCGCCGCCGCCAGCAGCCTGAAATCACAAGCCCAGGAACTGGTGCAGGTGGTGGCCGTGTTCAAGTTGAGCGACAACGACACCCACGCGGGCCAGCCACGCCCGAGTGCCGCCGTGCGCACCTACCAACCCGGGCTTTCAAGCGTCACCGGTTCCAAACGCCCTGGTGCGGGCAGCCCCAAAAGGATCGCCGCCCGCGTGCCTACCCCGGCGTTCAAGCCGACCAAGGCCACATCGACTCCGGCCAAGTTGGCAGCACTCGCCCAACCCGACCCACCCAAAGCCAGCGCCAAACCCGTCCCCCCAGCGGGTGGCGATGACGACTGGGAAACCTTTTAATCACTTTAAAACAAGCCGCCATGAACTTTAAAGACCTGAAAATCTCCACCCGCCTCATCCTCGGGTTTGGCGCGATGGCGCTATTGATTGTGCTGATGGGCATCATCTCGCTGGTCAAAATCAATGCCGTCAACACCTCATTCGAAGAAGTGGTCAGTGAGCATTACCCCAAAATTCTCTTGCTTCAGTCATCCAAAGACGAGCTGAACATCATCGCCCGGGCGATGCGCAACACCATCCTGCTGAGCCAACCGGAAGATATCAAGAAAGAGCTTGATCGCATCGTCACCGCCAGCAACAACGTCGGGGAGAACTTGAAGAAGTTGGAGCCCAAAGTGCGTTCTGACAAAGGCAAGGCGCTACTTGCCCGTATCACGGAAAAGCGCACGCAATACGTTACGCTTCGGGTGAAGTTGAATGACCTGCTGCTGGCAGGCCAGGCGGACGAAGCCAAGACTCTGTTGATGGCCGATATCCGTACTGTGCAAAACGCGTACTTTGGCATGCTCGACGAGATGATTCGCCATGAAGAAGACGCGATGCAGGCGGCCAAAGTCGTGGTCGAAGCCGCCATCACCAACACCCAGTTGACGACCTGGAGCGCGGGCTCACTCGCCTTGCTGGTGGCCGCCTTGATGGGCTGGTCAATCATCCGCGCCATCACCCGTCCGATCAACCAGGCCGTAGAAATCTCGCGCGCCGTGGCCGCTGGCAACCTGAGCCTGCACATTGACGCGCAAGGCAACAACGAGACCGGGCAACTGCTCACCGCCCTGAAAGACATGCAGGTGAGTCTGGCCAAAGTGGTCCACAACGTGCGCCAGGGGTCAGAGAGTGTGGCCACCGCCAGTGCCGAAATTGCCCAGGGTAACAACGACTTGAGCGCCCGCACCGAGCAACAAGCCAGCGCACTGGAAGAAACCGCCGCGTCCATGGAGCAACTCAGCGCCACCGTCAAACAAAACGCCGACAGCGCGCGCCAGGCCAATCAACTGGCCATGAGCGCCAGCACCGTGGCGGTGTCGGGCGGCGAAGTGGTCGGCCAGGTGGTGGAAACCATGAAGGGCATCAACGACGCATCACGCAAGATCTCGGACATCATCAGTGTGATTGACGGCATTGCTTTCCAGACCAATATTCTGGCGCTCAATGCCGCTGTTGAAGCCGCCCGCGCCGGAGAACAAGGCCGCGGCTTTGCCGTGGTGGCGAGCGAGGTGCGCTCGCTGGCCGGTCGCTCGGCCGAAGCTGCCAAGGAGATCAAGTCCCTGATCAACGCCAGCGTGGAGCGCGTGGAGCAAGGCACGCACCTGGTGGACCAGGCTGGCACCACAATGGCCGAGGTGGTGAGTTCGATCAAACGCGTGACCGACCTGATGGGCGAGATCAGCGCGGCCAGCAACGAGCAAAGCCAGGGCGTCTCGCAAGTCGGTGAAGCGGTTACGCAAATGGACCAGGTCACACAACAAAACGCCGCGCTGGTCGAAGAAATGGCCGCGGCCGCCAGCAGCCTCAAATCACAGGCGCAAGATTTGGTGCAAACGGTGGCGCTGTTCAAACTGGAGGGTCACGAGCAGCACTTAGGGGCCATCACCCGGCCTGCCGCCGTGCGCGCTCACAAGCCTGGCCCCTCCACCTTCAAAGGCCCTGAGCGTCGTGGCACGGGTGTACCCAAAGGTGCGGCGGCCCGGTCAGCAGCGCCCGCCAAAGCTACGACCGTGCCGGTCAAACAGTTGGCAGCCAAGCCCGCAGCGCCAGCGCCCCAAGCCCAGGCGGCGGGCGGCGATGATGACTGGGAAACCTTTTAAATCACCGGACCTTTTGGCAACCAGCCAAATTCATGGAAGACACGCATGACCCAAGCCACGTCGATAAAAACGAGCAGCACGTCCAAGCTGTCAGAGCAACTTGAACAAACTGCGTTGGTAGAGGCCCTCAACCGAATTCAGGCCATCATCGAATTTGACCTGACGGGCCGGGTGCTTCATGCCAACCCCAATTTTCTGAGCACGTTTGGCTACGAACTGGCAGACATTGTGGGGCAGCATCACCGCATTTTCTGCCATCCCAGCTACACACGCACCGCTGAATACATGGCCTTTTGGGAGCGGCTGGCACGGGGAGAGTTCAACGCAGGCGAGTACCAGCGCGTAGGAAAGAATGGACAGGACATCTGGATTCAGGCCTCTTACAACCCGATTTTCGATGCCGACGGCAAGCCCATCAAGGTGGTGAAATTTGCCACTGACATCACCCCCATCAAACTCCACAACGCCGAGTTTGAGGGGAAAATCAAGGCCATCTCACGCTCCCAGGCGGTGATCGAATTTGACATGCAAGGCAACGTGCTGAGCGCCAACAGCAACTTCCTGCGCACCATGGGCTACACGGCCAAGGAAGTTGTGGGGCAGCACCACCAGATGTTTTGCGCCCCGGCGCTGATCGTTTCATCGGACTACCGCAACTTTTGGGCGAACCTGGCCGAGGGCACGTTTCAATCCGGCCGCTTCAAGCGGGTCGGCAAACATGGGGCCGAGGTCTGGTTGCAAGCCACTTACAACCCCATTCTGGACATCAATGGTGAGCCCTACCGGATAGTGAAGTTCGCCATGGACATCACAAAACAAGTCCACCGGGAGCAATTGGTAACGGACAAGGTCGAGTCCATCGGGGTGGTGCTGGACGAACTCTCGGCCTCGATCGACAGCATCTCCGGCAGCTCCCAGCGCTCCAGCGAACTGGCGAAGCAAACCCAGCACGAAGCGGCCGAAGGCAACCGCCTGCTCTCACGCTCGCGCGCGGCCATTGTTGCGATTCAAAAATCGTCCGACGACGTGCAGGAAATCGTTAAAACTATCAGTGATATTGCGGGCCAGACCAACCTGCTGGCCTTCAATGCCGCCATTGAAGCGGCACGGGCGGGTGAGCACGGCCTGGGCTTCTCGGTGGTGGCCGACGAGGTGCGCAAGCTGGCTGAAAAATCGGCCTTGGCGGCCAAGGAAATCGCCAATCTGATCAACGAAACCGTGGACCGCGTGGGCGAAGGCGGTCGCATTTCGGCGCAAGTTGAAGAGTCTTTTGAGAAAATTGTGGGGTCGGTGGGCAACACCACCGAGTCGATTGGCCAGATTCACGTTGCCACCGCAGCCCAGGCCGCGGCCACCCGCAATGCGGCCAATTTACTCTCTGAACTTCAGCAATCCACCAGCGAGCACTGAGCATGACTGCGCAAGGCGCCGAGGGCGTAGCGGCCATTGCCACCTACGCACTGGTGGAGCTGGGCACCCTCAAGCTGGGCATCGACACCCGCTGTGTTGTGCAAGCCCTTCCCCGCCCCACCAACATGACGCCCTTGCACCGCACCCAGGGCGCGCTGGACGGGGTATTTTCCCTGCGCGGGCAAGTGGTGCCGGTGGTGAATCTGCAGAAATGGCTCAGCCCGGCCGCCGTGGTCGACACCCCGGCCCAGGTGCTGGTGCTGCGCTCGGGCGACAAGGTCATCGGGCTGGCGGTGGACGCTGTTCGCGGTCTGCTCAAAGTCACCGCGGCTGAGGTGCAACGGGTGCACCATGACGACGAGCCCCACGAGTTTTTCCACAGCGTGGTCATGGCCGAAGACAAGACCACGCTCATCAGCCTGCTTGACCCTGAGCGCCTGATGGCCCAGGCACAGGCCTGGTCGCACGGCGGATCTGGCAACGAAGCACCGCACTTGACCCAAGCGACGGCCCACACAGCCGACGGCAACGGCACCGACCGGGACATGACTCCCATTTACGTCGTGGTGCGTCTGGGCTCCGCTTTGCTGGCCTTTACCGCCGACGTGGTGGGCGAGATTCTGGCCATGCCACAGATTCAAAAAGTGTTTGGCTCGGGAATGCAGTTCTTGGGCATGACCTCCTGGCGCGGCCGCGATGTGCCGGTGGCAGACATGCGCCCAACGCTGGGCCTGCCCGCCGCCGCCAACGCCGCCTCGCCCTGGCTGCTGGTGTTGGGCGTGCAAGGGCGCTGCATGGGCTTGCCAGTAGACGACATCCGGGTGGTGCGTCCGTTCCCGTTAAAAAACGTGCAGCCGCCCACCGCCACCGACAACTCTCAAGCCGATCTCTACCTCGGTACGGTGGTAGACGAGCACGGTGACCGCATCTTTTTGCTCGATGGCGCCGCTTTGATTCATCACAGTAGCGTGAGTGCCATGCGCCTGAATACCGCCAGCAACGCGCCAGCGGTGGCGCAAGACCGATCCGCCTGCGCGCATGTGGTTTTTCGGGCGGGCTTGTCCTGGGCCGCCCCCATGGACTTGATGTTGGCGATCACACACTACCCCGCCTCCCTGCACCGCACTCAGCATGAATGTCCCTACATGCTGGGCTCCTTTGAATGGCGGGGTCAGGCACTGCCCTTGCTGGACCTGCGCCAGGCCAAAGCGCAAAAGGCGACCGAACCCGATGCCCATACCCGCGTCATCGTGATTCAAGTCGCGGGACGTCTGGCTGGACTCGTGGTGGAGGAGGTGAATGCTCTCATTCCCGCACACACTGGCACGCACACCCGCTTTTCAATGGGCCAGGCCACCCAGATTCACATGGTCACACTGGGGCACGGCGACGCACAAAAAAGCTACCAGGTGCTGGACTTCACGGCCTTGTCATTTTTCAACCGGGATCAGTCTTTGCAATAAGCACCCCCCGGTACCACAGGGGGTGTTCATGACCCATTAGAAGGTGTGACGAATGCCCACGTTGAACAAGCTGGCGTTGGTGTTCGCACTGGTTCCGCCAGCCACGATAGTGGTCAGCAAACCGGCATTCGCTGACGCATCGACAAATGCGGCCGTGGCATACACGGTGGTGCGCTTGGACAAGGCATATTCGTCGCTCAGGATGAACGAAGTTGTCTTGCTGTCGGTAGTGTTTTTATCCTTGCCGAAGTAGGCGGCCAAAATCACCGTGTTGTTAGGCGCAAGTTTCCAGTCCAGACCTAAACCGACCACAGAAACATTGCTGGTTTCAGCCAGCAATGCGTTCTTGTTTTTGCCATGCAGGTAGTTGAGCTTGCCGGTGATGGCCCCCATCGTGTAGCCGGCGCCCAGAGAATACATGGCACTTTGCTGCTCGGAGGTCGCGGGCAAGTTGCTTGCCTGGTAAGCGGCGGACAAGGTGACCGGGCCGGTGTAGGTAGCGCCCAGAGCCACCACGGCGCCTTTGGTTTCAGACACGCTGTAGCCTGCCGACAGGCCCACGGGGCCGAACGTGTTGCTGTAGGCAATCGCGTTTTGCATAAACACGCCGACATCGTTGTTGCCGTTGTTGCCTGTGGTCAATGCACCAGAGTTGTAGGCCCACGAATACAGACCGGAGAAGTTTTCCCGCAGACCGCGTGGGTCAGTGGCGGCAAATGCCAACACAGCCGGGCTGTACATATTGCCCAGCGTCAAGGTCCCCATGCTCACCGAGCTCAGCCCGACATTGGACTGGCGGCGGAAAAAGGTAGGATGGCCGGCACCAGTGTCGGCTGAAAAGTGTGACTCAAGATTAAAGTTGGCCTTCAGGCCGCCGCCCAGGTCTTCTGAACCGCGAAATCCCCAGGTGCTGGGAGAAATACCGCCGTTGTAAACCTGGGTCTCCGCGACGCCGGCGGCCGCATTATTCTGGACCAGCAAGCCCAGATCAATACTGCCGTAGATCGTCACGTTGCTTTGCGCCATGGCGGCGCCTGAGACCAGTGCCAAAGCGGCCAGGGCAATTAATTTTTTCTGCATGGAATGTGTCCTCGTTTGTTGTGTGTAAATGTCACTTTTTTGGGTGACAAGCACTTACCGCAAAATGTATGCCTGGTCATTTCAAGGGCAGGCAGCGCGGTTCGACACAACAAGCGGTGCATCGCACGCGCTCGTGACAAGAGAGGATGGCGAAGGAAAACATCCAGCGGCAGGATCAGCGACTGGCGGTACACGGGCAGAACACCCCATTGCTCCAAATTGGACCAGCCCACGCAGGTTGCGCGCGCTCGAACGCCGGACTCAGCGGTTAAACCGTGATCAAGTTTTGCAATGAATCGGTGAAACCATCGGCGTCGACGGCGCGAATGGGCTCTCCGTGGTTGTAGCCGTAAGTCACCAGCAGCACCGGGCAACCGGCGGCGCGCGCGGCCTGGGCGTCGTTGCTGGAGTCACCGATCATCAGCGTGCGCTGCGGCGCGCAGCCCAAGGCTTCGCAGGTTTTAAGCAACGGTAACGGATCGGGTTTTTTGCGGGCAAACGAGTCACCGCCAAAAGCGAAGGCAAAGAAGCCCTCCAGGCCCTTGGCCTTGAGCAAGGCCAGTGCAAATTCGGTTGGTTTATTGGTCAGGCATGCCAGCTTCAAGCCCCGGGTTTTCAGATGCGTGAGCCCTTCAATCACCCCCGGAAACACCTGCGCGTGCTGGCCATTGATCGCCAAGTAATGCCGCTGGTAACTTTGCCAGGCATCGGGATAGAGCGCGGTGGCCGCGGGGCTGACGTGGGCCAGCACGCTTTGGATCAAATGCTCCGAGCCTTTGCCGACGAGGCGCGCCACGGTGTCCCGGTCAATGTGTGCGCCCGCCAGGGAGGGCAAATCGGCCAGCATGAGGTTCAGCGCCACGACAAAATCACCGAGGGTATCGACCATCGTGCCGTCCAGGTCGACGATCACCGCGTCCACGTCAAATTGAGGCATGTCGTTCACTATTTCACCAGTTGGTTGAGTTGAATAATCGGCATCAGCACCGCCAACACGATCAGCATCACCACCACACCCATGGCCACAATCAGCAGCGGCTCCAGCAGGGTCGCCAGCGCCATGGCGCGGCGCGCGACTTCGGTGCTGAGTTGTTTGGCGGCGCGTTGCAGCATCAGCGGCAACTGGCCGGTTTGTTCACCAAGGCGGGCAAACATGGCCAGCAGGCCGGGGAAGCGTTTCTTTTGCGCCAGGGCCGACGCCAGCGGCGCGCCTTCGCGCACCAGCACCAGCGCATCCAGCGCATCGGCACGCATGGCTTGATTGGACAGGGTTTCGGCGGCGGCTTGCAGGGCTTTCAGAATCGGCACGCCTGCGGCGGTCAGCATCGCCAGGGTGTTGGCAAAGCGCGCGGTGTTGTAGCTGCGGCTCAACTTCCCCAGCACCGGCAAGGTCAGCCAGGCGGCGTCAAACTTTTCCCGCAACAGCGGTTTCGTCAACGCCCAGCGGGCGCCGACGGCGGTGAACAGCAGCGCCAGCAACATCAGCCAGCCGTAGCTGCGCACAAAGCTGCTCAGGCCAATCATCAACACGGTCAGCAGCGGCAAGGCGCGCTTGCTGCCGGCAAATACATGCGCCACCTGCGGCACCACATAGGTGACCAAAAAGATCACGATCACGACCGCCACCAGGCTCACGATGGCCGGGTACAAGGCCGCGCCGATCAGTTTGGACTTGAGCGCCTGCTGCTCTTCGAGGTCGTCCGCCAGGCGCTCCAGCACCAGGCCCAAATTGCCGCTTTGCTCACCGGCGCCAATCACCGCCTGGTAGATGCTGCTGAACTCGCGCGGATGCTGGGCCAGCGCCCGGGCAAAGGTCGAGCCGCCATTGACCTCAGCGCGCAGCGAGGCCACCAGGTTGCGTTCGGGCTCGCCTTCGGCTTCATCCGACAGCGAGGCCAATGCCCGCTCCAGCGGCAGGCCCGAGGACACCAGTCCGGCCAATTGGCGCGTCCACACGCCCAAAGCGGTGGCGTTGAAAACCCGCCGTTTCAGGCGGCCGCTCGACCCCGCAGCGCCACTGCCCTGCGTGGCCTCGGCCCCGACGGACTCAACGCTCAGCGGCACCAGCGCCTGCGCACGCAGCAGGCCGCGCGCGGCCTTGGCCGAGTCGGCCTCGATCACGCCTTTGCGGGTTTGCCCCTCCGCCGTCAGCGCTTCAAATGAATAGACCGGCATGGCTTAATCCCGCGTGACGCGGACCAGTTCTTCGCGCGAGGTCACACCCAATTGCACCAGCCGCTCGCCGTCGTCGCGCATCAGCGTCATGCCACCGGCCAGCGCGGCGACGCGAATGTCGGCCTCGGAGGCGCGGTTGTGGATTTGGGCGCGAATGGCATCGTCGGTCACCAGCAACTCAAAGACACCGCTGCGCCCGGCATAACCAGTCTGACCGCAGGCCGGACAACCGTCACCGTGACAGGTTAAACACAACTTGCGCACCAGGCGTTGCGCCAGCACACCGAGCAAGGAGGAACTCAGCAAAAACGGCTCTACCCCCATATCGATCAGGCGCGTTACCGCGCTGGTGGCGTCGTTGGTGTGCAGCGTGGCCAGCACCAGATGGCCGGTGAGCGAGGCCTGAATCGCGATCTGCGCGGTCTCGAAATCGCGAATTTCGCCGATCATGATCACGTCCGGGTCTTGCCGCAGGATGGCGCGCAAAGCCTTGGCAAAGGTCAGGTCTATCTTGGCATTGACCTGCGTTTGGCCGACGCCGGACAGTTCGTACTCAATCGGGTCTTCCACCGTCATGATGTTGCTGTGGCTGGCGTCCAGCCGGTTCAACGCTGCGTACAGCGTGGTGGTTTTGCCTGAACCCGTCGGGCCGGTGACCAGAATAATGCCGTGCGGCTGCTCAATCAGTTTTTGAAAGCGGGCCAGAATGCCGCCCTGCATGCCGAGTCCTTCCAGGCTCAGCTTGCCTTCGGACTTGTCCAGCAAACGCAACACGGCGCGCTCGCCATGGGCACTGGGCAGGGTGCTGACGCGCACGTCCACCGCCCGGGTGCCAATGCGCAGCGAGATGCGGCCGTCTTGCGGCAGGCGGCGCTCGGCACTGTCCAGGTCGGCCATGATCTTCAGGCGCGAAATCAGCGCGGCGTGCAAGGCGCGGTTCGGCTGCACCACCTCGCGCAGCGTACCGTCGACCCGAAAGCGCACGCTCGAATGGCGCTCGTAGGGTTCGATGTGAATGTCGCTGGCGCCGTCGCGCGCGGCCTGCGTCAGCAGCGCGTTGAGCATGCGGATGATGGGTGCGTCGTCCGAGGTTTCCAGCAAGTCTTCAATCGCGGGCAGGTCTTGCATCATGCGAGACAGATCGGCATCACTTTCGACCTCACTCACCACCATGGCGGCGCTCGATTCGCCCTGCGCGTAGGCGGCGCTGATGCGCTGGATCAGCGCTTGCGCGGGCAGCGCCTCCAACTGGCACTGCGGGTATTTGCGCAGCACCTCACCGGCCGCACTCGGGGCCGAGTCCGGGTGCAGCCACAGGGTCAGGGTGCCGGCATCGTCTTCCAGCAGCAACTGGTGGGTGCGGGCAAAAGCATAGGGCAGCGGGTAACGCATGGCAAGTCAAGCGGCTCAGGGCTGTGTTTTGGCCGCGGGCGTTGCCGGGCGATTGGCCGGCAGCTCGGGCAACAGCGCGGCTTCGTTCACCGGCACCATCACGCTGGGCTCAGGCTGGGCAGCCTTGAGGCCGGCGCGCATCAACTCGTAGCGATCCACCGACAGCTTATCGGTGGCAGCGGCATCGCGCACCACCACTGGACGCAAGAACACCATCAGGTTGGTTTTCTTGCGCGCCCGCGCCTCGCTTTTGAACAGGTTGCCAAAAAACGGCACATCGCCCAGGCCCGGCACTTTTTCCTGGCTGCCCGAGTATTCATCCTGCAGCAAACCGCCCAGCACCACCACCGCGCCGTCTTCCACCAGCACCGTCGACTCAATGGTGCGCTTGTTGGTGGTGGGACCGTTGGTGGCGTTCACGGTTGAGGCCTGCACGCTGGACACCTCCTGAAAAATCACCAGCTTGACGGTACCGTTTTCACTGATTTGCGGCTTGACCTTGAGCGTCAAACCCACATCCTTGCGCTCAATGGTCTGAAACGGATTGACCGACCCGGTGCTGCTGCTGCCGGTGTTGCTGAACTGGCCGGTGATGAAGGGCACGTTCTGGCCAATGACGATCTTGGCCTCTTCGTTGTCCAGCGTCAGCAAATTGGGTGTGGACAGCACATTGCCCGCGCCCGACTCTTCCAGAAACCGAGCCAGAAAGCCCAGCACGTACACGCCGTTGGTCTGGTTAGCGGCGCCCACATTGAGGCCACGCGCCGGCGCCACCGTGCCGCTGGCCGCACCGGTAGCCAGGTTGATGATGTTTTTACCGCCGGTGCCAAAGTTGCTGCCCAGCAAGCCAATCACGCTATCGCCCGCTTTGCCCAAAGCGCCCTGCCACTGCACGCCGAATTCGGCCGCCTTGTCGGCGCTCACCTCGGCAATCAGGCTTTCGACAAACACCTGCGCCCGGCGCGCATCGAGCTTGTCGATGACAGCGCGCAGCTGCCGGTATTGCGGCTCGGGCGCGGTGATGATGAGGGAGTTGGTGGCGGCATCAGCCTGCACTTGCCCGCCCGTGGAGGCGGCAGGTGTGGCCGTCGTCGGGCTGGTGCCTGCGGCAGCGGCGGTGGGGGTTGCCACGGCGCGCACTTCACCTGACATGGCGGCGCGCAAGGTGGCGGCCAGTTTGGTAGCGTCGGCGTTCTTCAGATAGACCACATAAATATTACCGGCCGCCCCATTGGCACCGCTGGCAGCGGGCTGGTCCAGCTTCTCGACCAGGGACTTCACCAACGCGGCCCGCGCCGGGTTGGCGGCCCGCAAAATCAGCGTATTGGAACGCGATTCGGCCACCAGCGTGGTCTTGAACGACGTGTCGGCCAGCGCCCCCGGCCCACCGCTGCCAGAAGACTCGACCAGCCGCAGCACCAAGGGCGCCAGGTCGACCGCAATGGCGTGCTTGAGCGGCAGCACGTCCACATCGGTCGCGTTGGACACATCCATCGCTGCGATGATGCGCGCCATGCGGCGCAGGTTGTCGGCGTAGTCGGTGATGACCAGCGAGTTGTTGCCGGGGTTGGCATTGATGGTGTTGTTCGGGCTGATCAGCGGGCGCAGCACCGCCACCAAGTTATTGGCTGACTCGAAGTTGAGCCGAAAAATCTGCGTCGTGACCTGGTTGCCCGGGGCGCTGTCGCCCACCGTCACGGCGCCGCTTTGCAGCTTGGCATCGGCTTCGGGCACCACATTGTAGAGCCCGCCCGACTCCACCATGGTGAAGCCCTGCATGCGCAAGGCCGACTGAAATTGGTTCAGGGCGCCTGCACGGGTCACCGGTTTGTCGGTCACCAGCGTCAGCGTGCCTTTGACGCGCGGGTCCACCACCACATTGAAGCCGGTGATGTTGGCCATGGTGCGCGCCACGGCATCAATGTCGGCGTTGTTGAAATTCAGCGTGATCGGCTCACCGGGCTTCAGGCCAGGGGCTGTTTGCGCCTGCGCCGGCGCCGGAAAAAAACCGGCGGCCCCGGCCCACAAGACGTGGGCCGCGATCAGACCAAGCGCCTGTTTGCGATGTTGAAAATTAAACAATGACATACGGATTCAACCCACTTTGATGATGGCACGGGCGCCGTCGCGGCGCCCGATGATGTTCAGAAGATTGGCCAGGGCATCCTGGTGCGCGGGCGCGGCACTCGCCACCCCATCAAACCGGAACGTACCGCCGACCCACTGGCCGCTGCCCGACAGCTGCAGGCTGCCTTCCAGCGTTGCCAGTTGCAGCGTGGTCGTCGGCCCGCCTTGCACTGTAATGCGGTAATTGCCCATCGGTTTGAGCGTTGACAAACGAGAAGACATGCGCGCAGCGTCAAGTTGGGCGCGACCGGCCACCACCAGCCGGCCGGCCGCCCACGCCAGCGTCAGGCCCTGGGTTGACAAGGTCAAATCGCCGTCCGGCTGTACCGTGTTCCAGGGCGTTCCCAACCCCTTCAGCACGCGGGCGGGCCACTGCGAGGCGCTGTCGGCCAGTACCAGGCGGGCGCCACCCCAGTGCGGTTGCAAACGCAGGCGCCAGGGCTGTTGCAAGCAGCAATCCGCCCGCAGATCCGCCTGCAAGCCGGACCAGTCCGGTGAAATCGTCCAGGCCAGGCGGCCGGGCAAGGTGGCGGCATCGGTGCTGCCCGCGCCGCCTGCCAGCGTCAGTTGTGCCGAGCCCTGCCAGAGCGTGCCGCGGGCATCCTGCAACAGCACATGCCCCTGCGTGGCCGCTTGCAGCCACGGCGTGAACCAGCGCGCTGGCGCCTGCAGCAGCGTGGTGAGCAACAACCCCAGCAAGGCGCCAGCCAGCGCCCAACCCCACGGCGTCGTGACCTGGGGACGGGTCACTGCAGGTTCAGCACCAGCGTGCCGTCCCAGGTTCCGCTGACGTTACGCACCAAGCGCGCCTCGCTCGGCACGACCCGGGCGTTCAGCCGCGCTTGCGCCAGCCACTGCGCCAGCGCATCGGCGGGCAGGCCCTTGAGGGTGAGCGTGACACGCTCGCCCATGACACTCATCTGCAGCGTGTCCGCCAGCGGTTTGACGGCGGCTTCCAGCGTGCGGCGCGCCTCGTCAGCCGAGGGGCGCGGCTGGGCTTGCAAGGTGTTGGCTTGCGCTTGCAGGCGCTGCATGTGTTGCAAGCGGGCCTCCAGCTGGGGGCGCTGCTGATCCACCGCGCGCAGCGTGGCCAGCGCGGGCGCCAGCCCCACCCACCACAACAGCGCGGCACTTACCAGCCCTAGCGCGGCCAGTACCAGGCGCTGCTCGCGGGGCGACACAGCGCGCCACCAGGCTTGAAATTGCGCTCTTACATTCATAATCCAGATACCTGTTTGATGACCAGGCTGTCGCCCTCCGGCGTGGCCGCATAACCCAGGGGTTTGAGCTGGAAGGACAAGGGCCCCACGTCCTCAGGCTGGAGCTTGAGCCCTTTCAGGCGCAACTCACCGGCAACAAAGTCCACCGCCCCCGGCACCGAACCGGCCGGGGCCACCGCAGCAAAAACCGCCAACATGGCTTCCAGATCGCGGGGGGACACCACCCCGCTGGCCTGCTGCAAGGCCGCCACCTCGCGCGCCATCTGGAACGGCGCATCGACTACCACCTGCACTTGGGGGAAGGTGGTGGTGAGCACGGCATCAATCGCCAGCCGCTGGGCTTTGAGGCTGCTGCGCTCTTTCCAGGCCCAGGCGTTCAAACCGATCAGGTTGACCACCAGCAGCGCCACTAGCGCCAAACGGGCGGCACGCCAGCGCGGCGAGCGCAGCAGGCTGGTGACCAGCGCCGACCAGCGCTTGAAGGTTCGCGTGCGGCTTGAATTCACCAAGTCAAACTGCGCCAGGTCCCAAGGCGAGGCAGCAGCCTGCAACAACGGGTCAGCACTGGGTTGCAAGGCAATGGTGCGTTTGAACAAGGACTCGGCCAGCGCCAGCACGGCGGGCTCGGCCACCACCGGCGCCGATTCGGGCCACGCCGCCAGCGCCACCGACGCCTTGGACAAGGGCCAGACCGTGACGCCACCCCGGTGGGTGAACACCAGCTGCGGCGCCTCGGGCTCGCCCATCACATAGAGTGTGTCGCCCAAGCTGTCCGGCGTGAAAGCGGGCACGATGCGGGCAGCCCGGTGACCGGACGACTCCAGCGCCTGCAAGGCGGCCTGCAGCCAGGCCCGGTCACACACCGCCACCCACACCGGGCTGTCGGCTTGCGCCTCGGGCGCCAGGGCAAAGTGCAAATTTTGAGTGTCGTCCAGCAGGCGGTCTTCCAGCAGGCCGTCCAGAATGGCACGCACGCGCAAGGGGCTGCTGTCCTGCAAAAACCGCCGACCCAAGGTGCCCTTGGGCAGCTGCACCTGGTGCCACGACAGCTGGCTGGCGGGCACCACGGCCACCACCTCATCCGAGTGACTCACGGGCGGCAACAGCGCCAGCGGCACCCGCGACTGTCCGGCGACGCTACTGCCATCTGGGGTCAGCACATAGTCGTACAAGGCGGCCGTGTCAGCGGGCGCAGCAGGAAGGGTAATGATCAGGGTGGTCATACGCGGATCGTAGGCATAAATATCATTGTAGGGGGACCTTTGCCGTCACCACACCGCGTTGCCAGATGAGGCTTTTGACGGTCATCCCGTCGCGTTGCACCAGCGAGGTCACCTGCACGGTGGTGGCGCCGACCTGCAACTGGCCGCTAACCTCAAAGTAGCGCGAGGTCACGCTGTGCCGCGCATCAATAAACAGCGCATCCGCCTTGCCCGCCAGTTTGAGGGCATCGGCCAGCGTGGTCAGCGGCGTGGTGCTGCGCGCCGTCACCAGGCGGTGCGCATCGGCCATCTCAAAGGTATTGACGCAGGCGTAGAGCACTTCGACCGACGCAGTGTTGAGGTTCACCGGTGTCGGCACGGGCAAAAGCGTGACATAGGGGCGCAACACGGCGATGCTGCGCGGCGACACGCCCAGCCACGCCAACTGGTCCACGTCTTGCGGCAGCAGGGGCACATCGACGGGGGCCTGGCCGGCCACCACCGGCGCCTGGGCGCGCAGCAACTGGTTGGCCAGCGCCGTCAACTCAAACGCAGGCAGGTTCAGCTGCTTGAACAGGCGCTGAAACGCTTTGTAACTGGGTTCGTGAATTTTGCCGTCTTGCACCAGGTTGGTCACGTTCAGGCGCGATTGCAGATCAACCATCGACCCCGATAAAAAAGCCTCTGGGGCATCCTCATCGACCTGCGCATCGCTGCGGTCGGCCGCCAAAAAGGTGGACAAGCGGGCTTGCGCCAGCGGCACCGCCCACGGTTCGCCCAAATGGTCCGCCCCGCCTTTGCGCGCGTCTTCGCGCAGGATCAGGCGGGCCCAGTCCATCGCCCCGGTCAGCACCCAGGTCGACTGGGTGCGGCTACGCTCGGCGGTTTCAATCTCCACACTGCGCCACTGCTGCCAGAGCGAGGCCGAAGCCAGCGTGGCCACCAACACCACCGTGAGCATGGCGGTCAGAATGGCGGCGCCGCGTTGTGCCTTCATTTTCCACCGCCCACGGTGGCGCGCAACCAGTCGCGCGTCAGCACGCCGCTGATGGCCTGGCCCGGCGCCAGCGTCAACACCAGGCGAACGCCGTCCGGCGTCACCGCCGCCTCGGGCACCGCGCCGTCGCCGGCTGGGTCGCCGGTGCTCGTGCCGGCGCTGGACAGCGGGTTGCTCCAGGCGTCGCTGCGGTAGTAAAAAATCTGCCACTGGTCGAGCGCGGCCACCCGCATTTCAAGTTTGCGGTCCTCGTCACTGGGGTTCTGCCCCCACACGCTGGCTTTTTGCCAGGCCAGTTGCAAGGCGCTGCGCGTGGTCAGCGGGGGCGACTGCCAGCGCAGCCACTGGCCCACGCCGTCCACCGTGCGGCGTGACCAGGCCACCACACGCAAACCTTCGCCTGGTGTGGCGCTGCCCCGGCGCAGGATGCGCAGCGCCCGACCGTCCCAGTCCAGGCTGGGGGTGTTGGGCTGGGTGGCCAGCGCGTCCAGATCGGCTCCCCATTGCGCCAGCCCGGCTTGCAATGCCAGCACGTCGTTAGCGCGCTGGTGCATCTGGGTCTGTGCCCGGGTCATGCCATCCAGGCCGCGCCAGCTCAAGGCCGCCATCAGCGCCATCAGGCTGATCGCCACCAACAACTCAATCAGGGTGAAGCCGTGGGCGCGACGCGGGCCAAGGTGTCGCATCAGTAGCGCCCCACCACGGTCGACAGGCGCAGCACCGAGTCATTGCCACTGAGCACCTGCGCATCGACGCGGCGAAAGTTGGGGTTGGGTGTGGGCCGCACTGCCAGCACCACGTTGAAACTTTGCCCGCCCTGTTCACACGCCACCGTGCTGTCGCCCACGTCGGGCATTTGCCGTGACAGACGGGTTTTGATGAGTTCGTTTTCAGCGCACATCTGGGCCAGCAAGTGATCGGACTGGCGCTGCGCATTGCGCGTCAGCGCGGCGGTGGCCTGCAGCCCGGCGGTGAGGGCAATGGCGACAATGCCCAGCGCCACCAGCACTTCGACCAGGGTAAAGCCGCGCAGATGTTTCATGGCGGCGCGGCTTGCAAGGCAAACGGGCGCACGCCGTCGGTGGCCAGCCGCACGCTTTTGCCGGGCTGGCTGCGCGACACCAGCACCAGCGCCTGTGGCCCGATGAGGGGATCGGGACCGAGCAACAAGGTCACACCGCCCGAGGCGCCAGGGACCGGGGCCAAGGACGTGTCGGGGTCCAGCCATTGAGTGGGCAAATCCGTCCCGGGCAGCCCTTCAAATTGGAATCCGGTGGCGTTGGCGCGCCAGCGCACCGGCACCCCCGTCACACGCGACTGGGCCCGGGCGGACTCCAGCAGCGCCGCCAGCCGATCCGCATCGCGGTCGAGTTGCACCTGGCTGGTGTCGCGCATGGCAAAGCCGACACCGGCCGAGACCATCGCCACAATGGCCATCACCACCAGCAGCTCCAGCAGGGTGAAGCCGGCGCGGTTTGGGAGGCGCCGCTTACGGTTGCCAGCTGCCAATATCTGCATCCTTGCCCTCACCGCCTGCGACGCCATCCGCCCCGAGCGACATCACATCGACCTCGCCCTTGATGCCGGGGTTGAGGTAGACATAGGCCTTGCCCCAGGGGTCATTGGGCAGTTTGTCCAGATAAGTCTTCCAGTTCAGGGGCGCCGGGCCGGTGGTGGGCTTGGTCAGCAGCGCCTGCAGGCCCTGCTCGGTGGTGGGGTAGCGCTGGTTGTCCAGCTTGTAGAGCTTGAGCGCCTGCATCAGGTTGTTGACATCGGTTTTGGCGGCGGTGACGCGGGCGTCATCGGCCCGGTCCAGCACATTGGGCACGATCAGCGCGGCCAGCACGCCAATGATCAACAGCACCACCATGAGTTCAATCAGGGTGAAGCCACGCTGGAGGCGGCGGCGCAGGGCGGGAGTGATTATTTTCATGGACGTGAACCCTTCAAAAGTCTGAATCGCATCTATGATAATCGCCCCATGCAAACGCACACATCTTCTCCATGGCCGCTCCGGATCGTCACATTTTCAGTCGCAGCGATGGCGGCGGCCAGCGCGGCTTTTTGGGGACTGAAATGGGCGGCCCCGGCGGCCTTGAATTCTGGCGCGGCACTGGTCTTTGCCGAAGCCCCGCCCGCCGACCCCCAGGTCGTGGCACGCGTGCTGGGCGGCGGGCAGACGGCGGCGGCGCCAGAGGCTTTGGTTGAAAACGCCGCCAGCCGCTTCAAACTGATCGGCGTGGTGGCGGAGCGGGGTTCGGGCGGTTATGCCCTGATTGCCGTCGATGGCCAACCGGCCAAGCCGTACCGGGTCGGTGCCAGCGTGGATGACGGCCTGGTCTTGCACTCGGTTGCCCCGCGCAGCGCCGCGCTGGCAGCCCGAATGGATGCGCCAGTGAGCCTGACGCTGGAGCTGCCCAAGCTCAGCCCACCCTGAGTTCGGCCTTGCCTTCATTGAGGCGGTAACAACCACTGCGTTGAAACTAGGCACGCCGCAGGTACTGCTGTCACGCCCTGCGCCAACGGCCATGGTTCACCCACACCGTGGCACATCATATACAAATGATCCAGCCCCAAGGTGTCCATGGCGGCACGCATTGAAGTGGTCACACGCGGCGACTTCGTCAGCTTGATTTCAAACCCCAGGCGACGGCCATCCTTCAGGATCAGCAAGTCCAACTCAGCCCCGGCATGCACACCCCAGAAAAATGCCTCGCCACGTTTTGCATCCAGACAACGAATGACCTCACGCAGAATAAAACCCTCCCACGAAGCGCCGCATTTGGGGTGCGCCAACAAGGCGTCAACTGAGCCGATGCTCAGCAAACTATGGAGCAGCCCCGTATCGGCCACATACACCTTGGGGGCCTTGACCTCGCGCTTGCCCACGTTGGCGTGCCAGGGCATCAGTCGAAACGCCATGAACGTTCCTTCCAGAATATCCAGATAGCGCGACACCGTTTTATCACTCACCCCCAGCGACCGTGCCAGCTCACTCCCATTCCAGGTTTGTCCGTGGTAATGCGCCAACATGGTCCAAAAGCGTCTCAGGGTGATTGCGGGCAGGTTGATACCTAACTGCGGCAAATCGCGTTCAAGATAGGTGCGGATGAACGCTTCACGCCACGCCAGACTCAGCGACGCATCGTCAGCCAGCAAGGCCCTTGGAAAGCCACCGCGCAGCCAGCGGGTATCGAGCCCGTCGGCGCCCGCGACTTCCGTCGCCAGCTCATTCAAAGTCAACCCATCCAGCTCGTGAAAAACCACCCGCCCCGCCAGACTCTCGGCGGTTGCCTTCAATAATTCGGGTGCGGCACTGCCAAGAAGTAAAAATCGGGCAGGTGTGCCGGGCCGGTCTGCCAACACGCGCAGCAGAGGAAAAATGTCCGGGCGCAACTGCACCTCATCCAGAACCACTAAACCCGTCAAGGAGCGCAGTACAAATGCAGGATCGGCGAGCCGGGCCTGATCATCCGGGTCCTCCAGGTCGAAATGGCGCACGGGCCCCACCCAATCCTGTTCGAGTTGTCGGGCCAGCGTCGTTTTACCCACTTGACGCGCACCCAGCATGGCCACCACCGGAAAATTGGAAAGCTCTCGCGTCAGCAGCGTCTGATGGTGTTTTCGTAAAATCATGGCGCAATATAAATGAAAATTCGGAGACTAGCTCCGAATTTTCATTGTTTTATGGGGATTTCCTGCTCTCTATTGCAGGCGATAAACCCAGCCTAAGCGCTCAAAGCCACCCGCATCGCATCCACCACCGCCTTGTAATCGGGCTTGCCAAAAATGGCGCTGCCGGCCACGAAGGTGTCGGCACCGGCATCGGCAATCTGGCGAATGTTGTCGATCTTGACGCCGCCATCCACTTCCAGACGAATATTCTTGCCGCTGGCCGTGATGCGGCGGCGCACGTCTTCAATCTTGCGCAATGCAGAGTCGATAAAACTCTGACCGCCAAACCCGGGGTTGACGCTCATGAGCAGGATCAGATCAATATCGTCGATCACCCAGTCCAGCACGTCCAGCGGCTCGGCAGGGTTAAACACCAGCCCGGCTTGAATGCCTTTGCTTTTGATCGCCTGAATGCTGCGGTGCACATGGCCGGAGGCATCGGGGTGAAAGCTGATGAGATCCGCACCGGCCTCTGCAAAACCCGCCGCCAATGCATCGACCGGGGAAATCATGAGGTGCACGTCGATCGGCACCGCCACACCGGCGGGGGTTTTGGCATGTGGCTTAAGAGCCTGGCACACCATGGGCCCGAAGGTGAGGTTGGGCACGTAGTGGTTGTCCATCACATCAAAATGGATCCAGTCAGCACCGGCGTCGATGACGCTTTTGACTTCTGCACCCAGACATGAGA
>CAJAFJ010000043.1 GCA_903938955.1 uncultured beta proteobacterium
AAAAAATGATGGGGCGCCAGCAATTGCTGCGCCATGGCCAGACCCATGCCACGCGAGGCGCCGGTCAGAATAAAGAGGTGTTGCGTCATGGCGTGCTTTATGTTCTGGAATTCAAAAAGGTGGGGTACTGTCAAAACGCAGGGTTTGCCCGCTGACCGGATGCGGCAAGGTCAGCGAACAGGCGTGCAATAGCAAGCGGTCGCTGAGGGCTTGCACGTGTGGGCTGGCATACAGCGCATCGCCCACGATGGCGTGGCCTAAAGCGAGCAAATGAACCCGAAGCTGGTGCGAGCGTCCGGTGATGGGCTCCAACTCAACCTGTGTGGTGTTGTTAAGCGGGTGGTGGGCCAGCACGCGCCAGCGCGTCACGCTGGGTTTGCCGCGTTCAGCGTCAATGATGCGGCGCGGCCGGTTGGGCCAGTCCACAATGATCGGCAGGTCAATAACGCCCCAGTCTTGCGGGGGCGGCGCCACAATGCCATCCACCACGGCGATGTAGCGCTTGTGGACCTCGCGGTTGGCGAACGCATCGTTCAGGCGGCGCTGCGTGGCCGGGCTGCGGGCCAGCACCATCAGCCCCGAGGTGGCCATGTCCAGCCGATGCACGATCAGTGCGTCGGGGTAAAGGGCTTGCGCCCGGGCGCTCAGGCAATCCTGTTTGTCTTCGCCACGGCCGGGCACAGACAGCAGTCCGGCGGGTTTGTCCAGCACCAGCAGGGCCTCGTCAACATAGACGACCGTGAGTTCATGCGGCATCGTCACTCGCTAAAAGGCGTTGCAAGGTTTCACACATCTCGTCCACGTCGTTCGGCTTGTGGATCAGCGCGCGCGCGCCCTCGGCCAGGGCGCTAGCCTCAATTTCGGGGGTGACGTAGCCCGAAGCGAGTGCCACCGGCAGATCGGGCCGAATCAGGCGCACGGCGCGCAGCAGCTCAAGGCCCGAGTAGCCCGGCATGTTGTAGTCGGTCACCACCAGATCGAAGGCCAGCGGGTGTTCGCGCAAGGTCTCGACTGCCTGGCGCGGGTCGGTGAAGGTGCGCACTGCAAACCCTTTGCGGGTCAATGCGCGCTCCACTAAAAAAACCAGCGCTTCATCGTCGTCCACGTACATGACGCGTTTGCCATCGCCGTGGACGGCTTTCGGTTTGGGAACCTCGACGGGCGTGGCCACCACGACGTCATTTCCGGCCGGGAAATACAAGGTGAACACGGTGCCGGTGCCGGGTGTGCTTTGCACATCCACCGTGCCCATGTGGGTGCGCATGATGCCGTGCACCACGGCCAGGCCCAGGCCGGTGCCTTGGCCGACGGGCTTGGTGGTGAAAAAGGGTTCAAACACGCGTTGCAGCGTGTCGGCGTCGATGCCGCTGCCGTTGTCGCGTACCGCTAGTTTGACGTGCGGGCCGCGGGCGCCACTGCGCCGCTCCGCCACGCCCAAACCATCCAGCAGGTTGTAGCCGAGCTCAATGCTGACGGTGCCACGCAGGGTGCCCAAGGCCTGAATGGCGTTGGTGCACAGGTTCAGCAGAGCTTGTTCCACCTGCGTGGCATCGGCCAGCACGGCCGGGGTGTCGGGGTCTAGCGTGACGCGCATGTCAACCGTGGGCGGCAGGGTGACTTTCAGCAAGTTGACGGTTTCTTCCACCACATCGGCCAGTTGAATCGGCATCCGCTTGGGTGACTCATTGCGGCTGAAGGTCAGAATTTGCCGCACCAGATCACGCGCGCGTCGCCCAGCCTTGTCGATTTCGCTCAGGCTGACCAGCGCTGGTGAGGCCTCGCCGGCATCCTGCCGGGCCAGTTCAACATTGCCCAGAATGGCGCTGATGATGTTGTTGAAGTCGTGCGCAATACCACCGGCCATGGTGCCCACGGCCTGCATTTTGTGGGATTCGCGCAGCTGTGATTCAAGCGCATTGCGGTGCGCCTCGATTTTCTTGCGGGCGGTCAGGTCGCGCGCAAACATGGTGATGGTGTCGCCGTCCGGGTGGTGTTCAAACGACACGCTGGCTTCAATGGCGATGGTGTGGCCGCTCGCCGTCAAGGCCGTCATTTCACCCAGTTGTGCGTGGGTGGTCAGTTGGGCATAACTCAGGGTTTGATCGGCATCCGGCATGAAGCGGACCAGCGGACTGCCCATCGCCTCGGCCGGTGTGCATTGAAACAGCGCAGCAGCCGACGGGTTGAAGATGGTGATACGGTGATCCTGGTCAACGCAAATAATGGCGTCCAGCGACGAGTTGATGATCGAGGCCAGCCGGTTTTTGTTTAAATTGAGCTCTTCATTGCGTTCCAGCAGCGTGCGGGTGCTGGTCAGCAAGGCCCGGCGCTCATTGAGCAGCGGGCCCTGGTCGATGATGGCGCAAATGAAGTGCGCCAGCTCATCTTGTGAGTTTTCGATGCGGGCGATGTGCAGGTCGCCGGTGAATACCCCACTGGAGCCACCGGAAAAAACCACCTCGGTGGTTTCACTGGTGCCCGTCTCTTTGGCGCCGTTAAAGGCGTCGGTCACCTTGTCGATCTGCTCGGGGCTGACTAAAGGCAATAAGAAATTCAGCGGGGGGTCGTATTCTTGCGGCCTGAAAAGTTGCAAGGCCATGGCATTGCTTTCCAGCACCAGACTGTTTTCGTCCACCACCATCAAGGCCAGCGGCACATTGGAAAACAGCGTGACAAAGCGCTCCGAGGCGCCTTCGGCGGCCTCCTGGCTGTAGCGCAGCGCCTGGTTTTGTATTTCCAGTTCGGCCTGGTAGTTGCGCAGGTCTTCGACCATCTGCGGCAGGGAGTATGCGGCTGCCGCACCGCCTTGTGGCTGGGCCGAACCCTGCCTGGGAGGCTTGGCACCCTTCGAAGTTCTTCTCATGGGTGCAATGCTTCCCCGGGTTGATCCATCAGCGGGTGGGTGCGTTTTTCAGTTTGCCGCGCACGGGCACGACGGTGGTGACGGTGGGGCGCACAGCGTCAGGCGACACGGCTTTGGGGGGGGCGGTGTCTTTTTTGGGCTTCTTCACCATCTTGTTGCTTTGCTGACCTTTTGCCATTTTTAGCTCCTAAGTTACATGTCAGCCATTCGAATTGAGGCTGGAAGATTTGATTATCCACGCACCCGACACCACACGCTACAGCGTGGAGGCATCCACCACCACATGCGGCTTGTAAATCACCAGAATGGCGCATTGGCCGGGGGCTTGCGTCAG
>CAJAFJ010000044.1 GCA_903938955.1 uncultured beta proteobacterium
AGATGCGCATGCCCAGCGCCGCCAGTCGGGCAAATTCAATCGCCCAACCCGGCTCTTCAACCATCACGTAATCACCGGCGCGCAACAAGGTGCGGCTGATGATGTCGAGCGCATGCGTGGCCCCGACCGTGGTGATGATTTGTTGCGGCGTGGCGGGCACATTGATCCCCACCAGCTTTTGCGACAGCGACTGGCGCAGGCCTGAGTCCCCGGCGGGCTCGCCGTATTGCAGCGAAAACGCCTGCAGCGCCTGCGTGCTGGTGACACGGCGCACGGCCGCCGGCATGAACGTGGACTCCAGCCAGTCCGGCGGAAACACCCCCATGCCAGGCTGGGGCTTGTCGCTGCTGCTGTGGAACATGCCACGGATCAGGGCCGTGGCATTGACCGGCACATGCTGCGCCTCAAACCCACCGGCTGACATCTGACCCCGGCTTGGCGAAGCGGCTGACCTGGCCACATCCTGCGCCACCGAGACCGGCGCCAGCGCCCGGTTGCGCACAAAAAAACCGCGATTCCGGTGCGCTTCGACCAGCCCCTGCGCCAGCAACTGGTCATAGGCCGCCACCACAGTGGACGGACTCACGCCTTGCTGCTGGGCGCACTGCCGCACCGAAGGCAGTCGGGTGCCCGGCGCCAGCAGGCGACTGCGGATGCGCTCGCCAAAGCGGTCCGCCAATTGCTCGGCCAGCGAAAGTGACGCCGTTTTTACCAACATGGAGGCTCCTTGTCTCAAAGCTGTGCTGCCAAAACAGGCCATACAGATCAGCCAATTGTTTACTAAACTGTACTGCCAGTGTGCTGCTATCAACTATAAAGTAAAGCCATGAACCGACACCCTCAACCCCATGCTCACGACATTCGTAACGGTCTATGGCTGGGCGTTCTGGGCGTCACGATTTTTGCGTTGACGCTGCCCATGACGCGCCTCGCCGTCGGCACGCCCGAGGCGCCGCAGATGTCGCCCTGGTTTGTGACCTTTGGCCGGGCGGCACTGGCGGGCGGACTGTCGCTCCTCGTGCTGTTGGCCACGCGCTCAGCCTGGCCGACCCCGGCGCAGCGCAAACCGCTGTTCATGGCGCTGCTGGGCAATGCCATTGGTTACCCGCTGCTGCTGGGCTACGCCTTGCGCAGCGTCACCTCCAGCCACGCGGCCGTCATCACCGCGCTGCTGCCGCTGGCCACCGCGGCCGTGGCGGCCTGGCTGCTGCACCAGCGCGCCCGACTGGGCTTTTGGCTCTGCGCCTCGATCGGCAGCCTGCTGGTGGTGGCGTTCTCCTTGTTGCGGGCTTTTCAGCACAGCCAGGGTTTTGGGCTGGAATGGGCCGACCTGCTGCTGGTGGGCGCCGTGTTGGCGGCCTCCCTGGGTTATGTGTATGGCGCCCAAGTGACGCCGGCCCTTGGGGCGGAACGGGTCATTTGCTGGATTTGCGTGATGGCCTTGCCCATCAGCCTGCCGGGCGCGCTGCTGACCTGGCCACAGCACCCGATCAGCCCGGCCGCCTGGGGTGCGCTGGTGTATGTCGGCTTGTTCTCGATGTGGATGGGCTTTTTTGCCTGGTACCGGGGCTTGGCCCTGGGCGGCGCGTTGCGGGTCAGCCAGACGCAGTTGCTGCAGCCGTTTATTTCTATTCTGGCGTCCATCCCGCTGCTGGACGAAGCATTTGACGTCGTCACCCTGGGCTTTGCACTGGCGGTGGTGGCGACTGTTTTCCTGGGCAAGCACCTGGCCAACGGCCCCCAGCCGCTCAGTGCAAAATCACCCCCACTGAAACGCGCTGTTTCAAACAATTTCTGATGACTTAAAAACAGGGCCAGAGCGTTTTGACCCTGAAAAAATGGAGATACCTGATGACGAACACGACCCCCTGGACGATGGCCCACCGCGCCGCCAAGATGAACCCTTCGGTGATCCGCGAGATTCTCAAAGTGACCGAGAAGCCCGGCATCATCAGCTTTGCCGGCGGCCTGCCCTCGCCCAAGACGTTTCCGGTCGCCGAGTTTGAGGCCGCCTGCGCCAAGATCTTGCGCGACGACCCGGCCGGCGCGCTGCAATACGCCGCCAGCGAAGGCTTCGGCCCGCTGCGCGAGCAAGTGGCCGCCATGCTGCCCTGGAACGTTGACCCGGCCCAGATTTTGATCACCACCGGCTCGCAACAAGGCCTGGACCTGGTCGCCAAAATCCTGATCGATGCCGACAGCAAAGTGCTGGTCGAGTCGCCCACCTACCTGGGGGCCGTCATGGCCTTCACGCCGATGGAGCCGAACGTGGTGAGCGTCAACAACGATGCCGACGGCGTCGACATGGCCGACCTGCGCGCCAAAGCGGCAGACGCCCGCTTTATGTACGTGCTGCCCAATTTCCAGAACCCGACCGGGCGCACCATGTCCGAACGGGGCCGCGCCAACCTGAGCGCCGAAGCCACGCGCCTGGGCCTGCCCTTGATTGAAGACAACCCCTACGGTGATTTGTGGTTTGACAGCGCCCCACCGGCCCCGCTCACGGCCCGCAACCCCGACGGCTGCATTTACCTCGGCTCGTTCTCCAAAGTGCTGGCCCCGGGCCTGCGCCTGGGTTTTATCGTGGCGCCCAAGGTGCTGTACCCCAAACTGCTGCAAGCCAAGCAAGCCGCCGACCTGCACAGCCCCGGCTTCAACCAGCGCCTGATTTCCGAAGTCATGAAAGACGGTTTTCTGGACCGCCATGTGCCCACCATCCGCGCCCTCTACAAGTCACAACGCGACGCCATGCTGGCCGCACTGGCCCGCGAAATGCCGATGGGCGACCCGGACACGACCCTGACCTGGAACAGCCCGGCAGGCGGCATGTTTTTGTGGGCGCGCTTGCCCAAAGGCATGAGCGCAGTCGACCTGCTGCCGTATGCCGTCGAACAAAACGTGGCCTTTGTGCCGGGTTCGCCGTTTTATGCCGACCACGGCGACCCACGCACCCTGCGCTTGTCCTTCGTTACCTCCAGCGAAGAAGAAATCCAGCGCGGCGTGGCGGCACTGGCCAAGGCCATCCAACTCTACGCGGCGACCTTGCCCGCCTGAGTACCCCTGCCCGCAATCCAGCCGCCAGCACGCTCATGAAAACCCGCCCATTCAAACAAGTTGACGTCTTCTCCGCCACGCCTTACCTAGGCAACCCGCTGGCCGTGGTGTTGGACGGCGCGGGCTTGTCCACGGCGGAGATGCAGCATTTTGCGCACTGGACGAATCTGTCGGAAACCACCTTTTTGCTACCGCCCAGTACCGAGGCTGCTGCCGCCGGGGCCGATTACCGCGTGCGCATCTTCTCCCCGGCCAGTGAACTGCCGTTTGCCGGCCACCCGACGCTGGGCAGTTGCCACGCCTGGCTACAAGCCGGCGGGACGCCACACGCCAAAGAGGAGATCGTGCAGGAATGCGGCGTCGGCCTGGTCCGGCTGCGCCGCGACGGCAACCGCCTGGCCTTTGCCGCCCCGCCTTTGAAGCGCAGCACGCCGGACGCCGCGCTCCTGGCCAAGGTCACGGCGGCCCTGGGCCTTGAACCCCATCAAATCATCGCGGCGCAGCTGCTGGACAACGGCCCGGTCTGGCTCGGCCTGCTGCTGGACAGCCCGCAGACCGTGCTGCAACTGTCACCCGACCATCTGGCGCTGAAAAATTCAGGGCACATCGTGGGGGTAGCCGCCGTAGAAGCTGCGCCAGCAGCGCCTACGTTGATAGCACGGTCCAACCGCGAAGCGCGTGCTTTCACCCCGCGTTCTAATGAAGCGATGGCCCCACAGGACAATGCCACCGAGGTCGAAGTGCGCGCCTTTGCCGCCGCTGACGGCATCGATGAAGACCCGGTCACCGGCAGCTTCAACGCCAGCCTGGCCCAGTGGCTGATCGCCGATGGCCTGGCGCCGCGTGCCTATCTGGCCTCGCAAGGCCGCTGCCTGGGCCGCAACGGCCAAGTGCATATTTCACAAGACGCCAGCGGTCAGGTCTGGGTCGGCGGCGACGCGGTGACCTGCATCGACGGCAGCGTTCAGCTCTGAGTTTTTGAGACAGCAGCGTTCAGCGCTGGCTTATTGAGACGGCAGCGTTTTAACCATCATTGCGAGCCTGCCGAGTCGGGGCCGATCCGCACACGGCTCTTGAACAGGCACAGCTACAACAAAGGCAACTGGTCGATTTCGGCCAGCAATTGTGCGAGGGAGCGGCCGGCGGCGGCCACTACGGTGTAGCCCTTCTCTGCCGTGGCTGCCGCCGCGTTGCCCACGGCACCGGCCGGGTTGTAGTCCTGCATTTGCCAGCCCATCTTGGCGCTTTTGCCATTACCCAGAATGGCAAAGGTTTGCGCGCGGTCTTGCGAGGTGGAATGGAAGTTTTGCGCCTGCGTCATGTCCACATGCGCCGCATCCAGCGCCAGCATCATGGAGGTTTCGATATCGCCCGCATGGATACCAAAGCGGTGCTCGTTGGCGCTGAACAGCGCATTCACCTCCTGCCCGTTGGCATCCCGCAGCGGCAGGTTGAACCAGCTCACGCTGTAGACCAACAGCCCCAGGCGCGCGCGCAAGTCCCGCGCCACGATGTCCATCACGCTGACGTTACCGCCATGCGCGTTGAACAGCACCAGCTTCTTGATACCCGCCGCAGCCACCGACTCGCCAATGTCGGTCCACAAGCGGATGATCGTTTCGGCCTTGAGCGTGAGTGTGCCGGGGAAGCGGGCATGCTCCGGGCTCAGCCCCACGGCCTGGGTCGGCAAAAACAGCACATTCAGATCGTCAGGCAAGTGCGCAAGCGAAGCCGCCACCACGCCGTCCACCAGCACCGTGTCCACACTCAAGGGCAAGTGCGGACCATGCTGCTCGGTGGCGGCCACGGGCAAGACGGCAATGGTTTGCGCCGCCTGGCCTTGCGCAAGAAGGCGGTCGAAGTCTTGCGTTGACAGGTCGGCCCAGAATCTGGATTTAATGTTCATGGAGCTATCTTAGAGCTTGCCTGTGCTGCAGTCCGGGTTCATTCCGGGTCCAGATCGATTCGAGATGAGGCGCGAAGCCACGACCTATCGGATGGAGCTGGCCCCTGAATTACGCCTTCTTCAAAAACTCGGCCTTCAGCATGTAACTGCCGCCGTCCATCTTGCAATCCACTTCGTGGTCGCCATCCACCAGACGGATGCTTTTGACTTTGGTGCCTTTTTTCAGCACGGTCGACGAGCCTTTGACTTTCAGGTCCTTGATCAAAATGACCGAATCGCCATCGGCCAGCGGGTTGCCGTTGGAGTCCTTGATGACGCCAGCGGTCTCCTCGCTCTCGTCAGCCGCAGCGGTCGCAGGCCACTCGTGGCCGCAGTCGGGGCAGACAAAGTTATCGCCATCAGGGTAAGTGTTTTCAAGCGTGCATTGGGGGCAGGCGGGGATAGTGGACATGGTGGTTTCTTCTAATAAGTGGTGAGATAAATGAGTCATCCGTCAGCCCCGAAAAAGCGGGAATCCAGCGGCCTGCGACGGGAACAAGGCGGCAAGTATAAGAAACCGCTTCAGTCCACCGTTTGCCGTCCGGCCAAATGACGCTCCTGGCGCTGCGCCAGCGTTTTGGCGGTCAGCGCTTCCGGCGCAGATTGTTTGGGCAACAAGCCTTTGAGGGCGCGGGGGTTAGACCGGGCGCCGCTTGCCAGGTAGTCCGCCAGCAGGAGGTTCTGCACCGTTTCCACCGGCAGGCCACGCGGACCGCTGAGGTAATCAAACAAGGCATCCACCAGCACCTCAGGCGTCAGGCCGCTGGTTTTAGTCGTGGTTTGCCAAAGCCAGTCGGCAAACCCCATGAAGGCATAAAACGGCGACATTTCACTGGGGCCGGGGTCACCCTCTACGCCAGCCATGGCCTGCGCCTCGGCGTGGGTTTCAGGGCCCGCATCCAGCAGCAGCGCCAGGGAGTGCGTGAAGCGCCCGGAGTTGGCAACCAGATCCCAATAACGCGAAAAGCGGGTAAAGCGCTGCATCGTGGCCGCGTCCACGGCGCCGGTTTGCCGCACGGTGTAAGGCGGCTCGGGGTCATAGACCATGCCGTACTCAGCCGTGTGGCGGGCAATCGGTGTGCCGCGCAGGCGCTTCAAAATGCCGAGCTGAATCTCATGCGGCTGCAAGGCGTGCAGACGGTCAAAGCCGGTGGCAAAACTTTCCAGCGACTCGCCCGGCAGGCCAAACAGCAAATCGGTGTGCAAATGTGCGTTGGACTCCTGCACCAGCCAGCGCAGGTTCAGGGCGGTTTTGTCATTGTCCTGCTTGCGCGAAATGCGCTGCTGCACATCGACATTGAAGCTCTGCACGCCCACTTCAAACTGCAACACGCCGGGAGGAAACTGCACGATCATGGCCTTGAGGCGATCCGGTAGTTGGTCGGGCACGACTTCAAAATGGACGAACAAATCAGCGCTGAGGCGGTCCAGAAAAAACTGCAGAATGCGCACCGAGGCATCGATTTTCAGATTGAAGGTGCGGTCGACAAACTTGAAATTGCGGGCGCCGCGTTGGTACAAGCCCTCCATCCCGGCCAGAAAATGCTCCAGGTCAAACGCCCAGGCGGTCTTATCGAGCGAACTCAGACAGAACTCGCACTTGAACGGGCAGCCGCGCGAGGCCTCGACATAGAGCAAGCGGTGCGCCAGATCGGCATCGGTGTACTCGGCGTAGGGCAGCGCAATCTGGTCCAGCGGCGGTTGCTCGCCGGCGATGACTTTCATCAGCGGCTGCGGCCCGTGTAAGAGCGCGCGGCACAGCTTGGGAAAACTCACATCGCCCCAACCCGTAATAACAAAGTCGGCCAACCGCACGATGGCTTGCTCATCCACCTCGTGGCTGACCTCGGGGCCGCCCAGCACCACCTTGAGGCCGGGCCGTTGCGCTTTGAGCCGTTTGATAACTTCGCAAGTTTGCGTCACGTTCCAGATGTACACGCCAAAACCAATGATCTGCACTGCGCCCGGCAGCGGCGTGCCCAATGTGGCCAGCAACTCGTCCACCATCTCCTGCGGCTTGCGGGCAATGGTGAACTCACGCAGTGCGGTCTGCGGCTTGAAGTCGCCCATATTGGCCAGCAGGTAGCGCAAGCCTAATGAGGCGTGAATGTATTTGGCGTTGAGGGTGGCCAGGAGGATGGCGGGAGCAGTGGCGGATTCAAAAGCGGTCATGTCGGCATTATCAAACCATGCCCTATAAACCGACCAAGACCCCATCCTTTCGAGGAGAGTTTGAGGCGCAGCCGCTGGATGTTGAAATCATTGTGTTCAGGTCCCGGCTTGGCGGCTCACGACATGTGTAACTTTTGGTGCGGCCCAAGGTCACGTCCGCCTGACTGGCGACAATGCGGTCAAGGGATCTGACGTCCGACGCTTGGGTTCACCCTTCCGCCAAAACGTCTCCATCAACTCTGGGACTGCAAAATCATGACTCGCTCATTACGGCACCTTTGCTTGTGTTTTTTCTTAACGCTCTTGCTGCCCTTCAACAGCCATGCCCAGGTGTCAGAAAAATGCGTTTCAACAGTCGTTGAATTAAAAAACTTGCTGAACGACCAGGCGTTTTCTTTGACATGGGAAGAGACCACGATGGATGATGGCAAGCCCCTGGTGGTGTCGATTGCGGAAAAAAACGGGGCTCTTTCGGTGGAATTCACAAAGACGACCAAAGGACTTTGGGCCGATATTTCTGGCGTGATTTGCAAAACGGACAAGGATTTGGAAATCAGGTTTACCGCCGAACAGATTCGCTTTGGGCCTGCGGCAAGCTGGGTACTGCGCTATGCCTTGGGTAAGGGCGGGAAATTCACCCTGACGAAAATCGATGACAAACAATTGCGTGTGGCCACAACTGGCTGGAGCGGGATTTTTGCGCCAAGGCACTAGACCAGGGCGGACCCAACGTGACGGTTTTGGCAACTATCATCGACAGACCATGCCATTCCCCCCCCTGAACACCCACCGCCAACCAGCCCGGCCACAACCGCCGACCGCGACATGAGCCGCGGCCAGGTCAAAAACATCACCGGCGACTCGTTCTTTGTCTGGGAGGGCGACGTGCTGGTGTTCAACGTGCTGGGCAAACCCAGCTCCAGCAAAGACGCCATCGGCAAGCCCAAAGGCACGCAGCTCAAGATCAGCGTCACGGCCGCACCCATTGCGGGCAAGGCCACCGATCACATGGTGCGCTTTCTGGCGCCCCTGTTTGGCGTGGCGGTAGCCGACATCGAGGTGGTGTTTGGCCGCGAAAATGTGAACAAGCAGCTGCGCATCAAGGCGCCCAAAAAGTTGCCCGGCGTGTTCGGCCAAACGTCCTTGTTCGACGATACGGCCCCAAAAAAGTAAGAAGCCACCCTGCGCCCGGAACTTTGCGTCCCCTGCCCCACTCCGACATTGCCATGACATTCTCAAAATTCTCCCCTCGCACTTGGCTGGCTGTATTTGTAATGGCCGCTGGCGCGCTAAGCACCGGCGCCAGCGCCCAAGCCACGGCTAAAACGGTCGTCACCACGCCGCAGGTGCGCGCCGAGTTGATGGCCCATGCGCCGGACGGCACGGCCCCCGGCAAAACCGTGTGGGTCGGCTTGCAACTCACGCACCAGCCCGAGTGGCACACCTACTGGAAAAATCCGGGCGATTCCGGCTTGCCGATCGCGCTGACGTGGACCTTGCCCGCGGGCGTCAGCGCCGGCGACATCGCCTGGCCCTTGCCCAAAAAGCTGCCGATTGGCGACCTGCTCAACTATGGCTATGACGCCACGGTGCTGCTGCCGGTGCCGCTCACCATCAGCCCCGCCTTCAAACCCTCGGGGCTCAACCCCGACCTGACGATCAAGCTCAAAGCCAGCTGGCTGGTATGTCGGCGCGAATGCATTCCTGAAGACGGCGAGTTTGTGCTGAACCTGCCGGCGCAGGGCTCCACGGCCTTCAACAGCGCCGCGTTCGAGGCCAGTTTCAAGGCGCAACCCCAGCCCCTGAACGCCGACAGCCAAGTCGAGGTGACGGGCAAAACGATCAAGGTGACGGTGGCCGGACTACCGCCCGCCTTGCAAGGCAAGACGCTCGATTTTTTCCCGGAAACGCTGGAAGTGATTCAACCCGCAGCCAAGTGGACGCAAGGCTGGCAAGGCCCGGTGTGGACGGCAGAAGTGCCCCTGTCGCCCTACCGCAGCCAGAGCCCGAGCGTGATGCCGCTGCTGCTGGTCGGCGAGGTCAATGGCCAGCGTCAGGGTTATGTCACGCCAGCCAAGGTGCTGGGCAACTGGGTTAACGCCGCGCCAGCGACCGGCGCGTCACCCGATCTGTCGGCAGGACTCAAGCCCGGCTCCGCAGACATCAGCCTGACAGGCCCCGCGGCCAGCGCGGGCGTGTCGCTGGGCTTGTGGGCGGCGCTGTTCGGCGCCTTGCTCGGCGGCTTGATTTTGAACCTGATGCCGTGCGTGTTCCCGGTGCTGGCGATCAAGGTGATGAGCTTCACGCGGCATGCCGATGACCGCCGCGGCCACCGCATCAGCGGCCTGGCCTACACGGCGGGCGTGGTGCTGTCATTTGTGGCGCTGGGCGCCCTGATGCTGGTCTTGCGCAGCGCCGGCGAATCGCTGGGCTGGGGCTTTCAGCTGCAGTCGCCTGCGGTGGTGACGGCGCTGGCGGTGCTGTTCACGGTGATGGGGCTGAACCTGGCCGGGCTGTTTGAGTTTGGCAGTTTTCTGCCCGGCAACGTGGCCAGCTTGCAGTCGCGCAACATCGGCATCAATGCGTTTTTATCGGGCGTGCTGGCCGTTGCCATTGCCTCGCCGTGTACCGCGCCGTTCATGGGCGCCTCGCTCGGGCTGGCGCTGGGCTTGCCCGCGTTGCAGGCCTTGCTGATTTTTGCGGCGATTGGCGTCGGCATGGCCTTGCCATACCTCGCCGCCAGCCTGATCCCGGCGGTGGCCCGGCTGCTGCCGCGCCCCGGGGCCTGGATGGCCACCTTCCGCCGCGCCATGGCGTTTCCAATGTTTGCCACGGTGGTTTGGCTGGTGTGGGTGCTGGGTCAACAGACCGGAATTGACGGTGCCAGCGCGCTGCTGGCGCTGTTGCTGGTGCTCAGCTTGGTGATCTGGTCGCTCACCCTCCAGGGCCGCACACGCGGGGTGATGACGGCGGTGTCGATCGCGATCGGCGCCCTGTTGATGGGTGCTATCGGCCACAACATCCTGAAGCCGCTGGAGGCGGCCACGGCAGCCAACGCCACCGACCGCTGGCAACCGTGGGCGCCGGGCCGGGTCGAACAGGTGCTGGCCAGCGGTGCGCCGGTGTTTGTCGACTTCACCGCCGCCTGGTGCGTCACCTGCCAATACAACAAGAAAACCACCCTGATCAACGCCGAGGTACTGGCCGACATAGACGCCAAAAAAGTGACCCTGTTGCGCGCCGACTGGACCCGGCGTGACCCGGCCATCACCGCCGCACTCGGCCAGTTGGGCCGCAACGGTGTGCCGGTGTATGTGCTGTACCAAAGCGGCCGTGCGCCGGTGGTGCTGTCCGAGATTTTGAGCGTGAGCGAGGTGCGGGCCGCGCTGGCCACGCTTTGAACAACGCGGACCGGCTGAGCCGCCGGTTGCCCATTCCGCACCCAAATCAAGGACCCAAGCCATGACGCAAACCGACAACATCCGCCACATCCTCCGCCACTACCGCACTGTGGCCGTGGTCGGCCTGTCGCCCAAGCAGCACCGCGCCAGTTTTGAGGTGGCGCACTACATGCAAAAGCACGGCTGGCGCATCATCCCGGTCAACCCGGTGGCGGCGACCAGCGGCACCCCGATCCTGGGTGAAAAAGTCTATGCCACGCTGCTTGATGCCGCACGGCACGAGAAGATTGAACTGGTCGATGTGTTCCGCAATGCCGAGGACGTACCACCGGTGGTGGCCGAAGCCATCGCCATTGGCGCCCAGGCGGTGTGGCTGCAACTGGGTATCGTCAACGATCAGGCCATCGCCACCGCCCACGCCGCCGAGCTGCGCACGGTACAAGACAAATGCCTGCTGGTGGAGCACGCGGTCGGCGTGTGATGCGGCGCCAACCCAACTTGTGCGCCTGCAAACGGTAAAACGCATGTTTCAACACGCCCCAAGCTGGCTCACGTCAAGGTTTTTCCGGGCGCGGCCTGCGACAATTGGGGCATGAATACATCCGCCATCACCAGCCCCTACGCGCCGCTAAAAAACGACACCTTCATCCGCGCCTGCCTGCGCCAGTCCACCGAGCACACGCCGGTCTGGCTGATGCGCCAGGCCGGTCGTTACTTGCCAGAGTACCGCGCCACCCGCGCCGAAGCCGGCAGCTTCATGGGCCTGGCCACCAACACCGACTACGCCACCGAAGTCACCTTGCAGCCCTTGGAACGCTATCCGCTGGACGCCGCCATTTTGTTCAGCGACATCCTGACCATCCCCGAC
>CAJAFJ010000045.1 GCA_903938955.1 uncultured beta proteobacterium
GATCGGCATTTTGCCGATGACCTGAGCATTGTGGGCGGCCTAGCGCGTTTCAATGGCACGCCCTGCATGGTGCTGGGCCAGCAAAAAGGGCGCGACACCAAAGAACGCGGCTTGCGCAACTTTGGCATGAGCAAGCCCGAGGGTTACCGCAAAGCCCTGCGGCTGATGAAAACCGCCGAAAAATTCAAGCTGCCGGTGTTCACTTTTGTTGACACCCCCGGTGCTTACCCCGGCATTGATGCGGAAGAGCGCGGCCAGTCGGAAGCTATTGGACGCAATATTTTTGAGATGGCACAGCTCGAAGTGCCCATCATCACCACTATCATCGGCGAGGGCGGCTCAGGCGGCGCCTTGGCGATTTCGATTGGTGACCAGGTGCTGATGCTGCAATATTCGATTTACTCGGTGATCAGCCCTGAAGGTTGTGCCTCCATTTTGTGGAAAACATCTGACAAGGCGCAGGAAGCCGCAGACGCACTCGGCATCACGGCGCATCGCCTCAAGGCGCTGGGTGTGATTGACAAGATCGTCAACGAGCCCGTCGGTGGCGCGCACCGTGACTACAAACAGATGTCGGCCTTCTTGAAGCGTGCCTTGAACGACGCGTTCCGCCAAGTCAGCGACCTCAAGGTAGATGAGCTGCTGGACCGTCGCTACAACCGCTTGCAAAGCTATGGTCGGTTCACGGACACCAAGGCGTCGGCCAAATAATTTGCCAGTGCATCGTGTGTGGGTAACGGGTCGGTGACCACGACGCTGATCCGCGCCATCGCTGACTTTTCGCCCGCCTTGCCGCTGGCGGTGGCGTACAGTGGCGGGGCCGATTCAACCGCCTTGCTGCTGGCGTGCGCCGAGAAATGGCCTGGGCAGGTGCGTGCCATTCATATTCACCACGGGCTGCAGGCGGCGGCGGATGATTTCGAGCGGCACTGCCAGCGCTTCTGCTCGGTGCTCCATGTTCCGTTGACGGTCAAACGGGTCGATGCCCGTCACCAGCCGGGTCAGAGTCCCGAAGATGCCGCCCGTCGTGCCCGATACCAAGCGTTTGAAACGCTGACCACGGCGGATCAAGCGTCGTCGTTAGCGATTAAAAACATAGCTCTTGCGCAGCATGCCGACGACCAGGTCGAGACACTTTTACTGGCCTTGAGCCGGGGGAGTGGCTTGCCGGGTTTGAGCGCCATGCCGGCCCGTTGGCAACGTGGTGGCATCAGTTACCACCGTCCGTTGCTGGGGGTGAGTGCCTTCGACATCCGAGCTTGGCTCGGGGAGCGTGGTGTGGGGTTTATTGAGGATCCGACTAACGCTAACGAACAGTTCACGCGCAACCGTATTCGCGCCCGCTTGCTGCCGGTTCTGGAGCAGACTTTTCCGCATTTTCGGGATACCTTTGCCCGCAGTGCGGCGAACGCGGCCCAAGCGCAGACCGTGTTGCAAGAGGTGGCTGCTGAAGATTTGGCGAGCCTGGGTACGCCGCCTGTTATCACGCGTCTTCAGTACCTGAGTCGCTCACGCCAGGCGAATGTGCTGCGTCACTGGCTCACCACCACTTACCGCACGGTGCCGAGTGCGGCGCAGCTGGCAGAGTTACTGGATCAGATTGCCGTTTGCACGACGCGTGGTCACAAGATTTGTATCAAGGTCGGTCTCGGGTTTTGTGAGCGCAGGGGCGGCCAGTTGCATTGGTACAATCCAGCAGTTTTTCTCTAAAAATCATCAAATCAATGGCACTGATCGTTCACAAATATGGCGGCACGTCGATGGGTTCAACCGAACGCATCCGCAACGTCGCCAAACGCGTCGCTAAATGGGCGCGCGCCGGCCACCAGATGGTGGTTGTTCCTTCCGCCATGAGCGGTGAAACCAACCGTTTGCTGGGGCTTGCCAAAGAGTTGGCGCCTGAAAAAACAACCGACGCCTACAGCCGTGAACTCGACATGTTGGCTTCTACCGGTGAGCAGGCCTCCAGTGCCTTGTTGGCGATTGCGCTGCAAGCTGAAGGCATGGAATCGGTCAGTTACGCCGGCTGGCAAGTGCCGATTCGTACCAACAGTGCCCACACCAAAGCCCGCATCGAGTCGATTGACGATCAAAAAGTGCGTGCTGACCTGGAAGCAGGCCGGGTGGTCATCGTCACCGGCTTTCAAGGTATCGACGAGCTGGGCAACATCACCACGCTCGGTCGCGGTGGCTCGGATACCTCTGCCGTTGCCGTCGCTGCGGCGATGAAGGCGGAAGAGTGTTTGATTTACACCGATGTTGATGGCGTCTACACCACCGATCCACGTGTGGTGGCTGAGGCGCGTCGTCTGCATACCGTGAGCTTTGAAGAGATGCTGGAGATGGCCTCCATGGGCTCCAAAGTCCTGCAAATTCGCTCGGTTGAGTTTGCTGGTAAATACAAGGTGAAGCTGCGCGTATTGAGCAGTTTCACGCCCTGGGATATTGATATCAACACAGAGGCTGCCTCCGGCACCCTGATTACTTTTGAGGAAGACGAACACATGGAGCAAGCCATTGTTTCCGGCATCGCATTTAACCGCGATGAAGCCAAAATTTCCGTGCTCGGCGTGCCCGACACCCCCGGTATTGCCTTCCGGATTTTGGGGGCCGTGGCCGATGCCAATATCGAAGTTGATGTGATCATCCAGAACA
>CAJAFJ010000046.1 GCA_903938955.1 uncultured beta proteobacterium
CCAAACTGCGCTCGCTGTTTTACCCCGATGACAAGACTTTGGGGCAGCGCCAGTTTGAGCTGACGCGGCAAAGTCGGGACCCGGCCTTTGCGGCCTACCGCGAGAACGTTCGTTGGGAAGCAGCTGGTGTGGTTTTTGTGGGCTTGAATCTGCCGGGCAGTGACAACAATTACGATGGTTCCCAACGCACAAGCGGACCGTCGAAAGAGTTCTTGCAACGTGGCCCGGTCATTGGGAAATGGCTGACCCAGGCCTTTGCCCGAGCCCGTGCCATTCAGGCCGCCGGTCTGATGCTGGTGATTCAGGCAAACCCCGGCTTTGAGGCCGCTGCCGCAGGAAAAGCGCACCCTGGTTACAAAGACTTTTTAAACCAGCTGCGTGCGGAGACTCGGGCCTTTGCCGGCCATAGGTCCCGCGTCGGCGATATAGCGCCTGGTACCGACGGCGGTGCCTATGCCGTCACCCCAGCACCCTGTCGCAAATGTTCGAACGAAAAGCTTGCCACCGGGTTTAGTAACTCGATACATTTCTCGATAAATTCGGCACGATTCTTCAAAGTCATTGCAGTAAACTGCTTCGGAGTCGATCAGTGCGTCGAAAGTGGCATCTGGCCAATGCAATTTCATCATATCGCCAACAACAAGCTCACCATTTCGTGGCGCTGCGCTCCATCCGCGGCACTCGTTGTCCAGACGCTCGCGCGCAATAGCTTCTGCGCCCTTAGAGCCTTCGATGCCGTTTGCAGAGAACCCCTCACGCGCCAGAAACCACAGGTTGGTGCCAGTGCCGAAGCCGACCTCCAGGAAACGAACCGAAGCGCGATCGGGGGCAGCATAAAAATTACGAGCGACAAATCTGATGACATCTTCACCTGGGTAACGTCCCCATGCCTGACTGGTGAAAATCTTCTCCCACACTGGATCCCAAGCCATAAAAATCTCCTTAATATTTCAAATATTCTTTTGCTCTGCAAAATCACCGACTGAATTCCAATCAAGTGGTTCATCAGCCACCAATGAAGTTGCAAGGCATCTTCCAATAATGGAATCTGCTTGTTCTACAAATAACCCGCTATCGGCCCGTTTGAAGGATAGGTTTGCCCAAACTAAACAGGTACCAGCATCTAGTTCGTGTGCTGCAACAATTCGACGGCGCACCAACGATTTGATCTTCTCTTCGCTGGGGTTGGGCCACTTGATGCCATTCCCAAGAGCCTTCTCAACCCCTCGAATTTGTCGCACCATCTCAGTAAATTCGGCAGTGTCCAGTGAGGCCCGGTGGTCGGGGCCACTCATTGTCTTGTCTAATGTCAGATGCTTTTCAATAATTTCAGCGCCTAGAGCAACTGCAGCCACCGGCACCTCGCTGCCAATAGTGTGATCGGAATAACCAACCCCAAGATTAAAGGCCTGCTTCAAGGTCTGCATGGCCCGCAAATTCACTTCTTCTACTGGACACGGGTAATTGGTGGTGCAGTGGAGCAAGACCAATTCCTGTGTCGTGCACTCGCGGATTACTTGAACGGCACGCTCAACTTCGCCCAGAGTAGACATACCAGTCGACAGAATCATTGGCTTTTGTTTCGATGCAATTTGCCGAAGGAATGGCAAGTTGGTCACTTCCCCTGAGCCGATTTTGATCCAGGGCAAAGCCAGTTCATCTGCAAGAAAGTTCAGGCTATCCTCTTCGTCCGGGGTGGAAAGGAAGTCGATGCCAATCGCCGCAGCATAGCCTTTCAGTCCAGCAAAGTCCTCGTATGACAGCTCCAACGCCTTGACCATTTCGTACTGCGTGTCTTCCGATTTCAAGTTATTTTTTTGATACGCGGCCATACTGGTGTTGCGGGTCAAAATCTTCTCGGTTTTGAATGTTTGGAACTTGACCGCATCTGCCCCTGCGGCCTTGGCGGCATCAATAAGTTGGCGGGCTAGTTCGACTTTGCCGTTATGGTTTACGCCCGCTTCGGCGATGATATAGACAGGAGTCATTTCAGTTACTTTCTTTCAGCAGTGTGTTCCACGTATGAGGTTGAACTGTGGTAACAAATTTCTTGATGCGGAGTTGCGAAGGTGGGTAATTCAGCAAGGCATTTTCCAATGCCTTTACGATACGCAATGAATTTTTGCCGTCGCGAAAAGGGTCATAGGGGTTGGTGCAGGCCTTGGCAGTGTCTTGATACTCTGGGGTCAACACATGGGCTAAGGCCGACTCAATCTCAGTGGGTGCGTAGTTGACGTGTATTACAGATTCAGCTGCAAGCCGGTTTTTCTGCCGGTTTCCGATATTGACGGCTGGCACACCAAAAGATGATGCTTCAACAAGACCGCTGGACGAATTACCAACTACCGCCTTTGCCTGGCTCATCACGGCGAGATAGTTACGACTGCCAAAATGGTCAACTAGCAAACTGTTCGCGTGATTCACAACAAACTTCCCAATTGCAGCCAAGACTATGCTGGAGCCTTGCTCAACACCCGGCGCGGTAAAAACGATCTGGTAAGTTGGGAAATGGGATAGGGCTTGAAGCAACGCGTTGATCTGAACACTAACCGGGTTGTCGTAGTCTAGGGTTGACGGATGAAAAGTCACCAAAATGGTGTCTTTGCGAATGTCAACTCCAAACTTCGCTTTGACCTCTTCTGGTGCAGCTATTTCTGAGTCATAGATCAGATCGAGACCGCACTCACCAACCACAGAAATGCGCCAGTCCTCCTCGCCCATTTGGCTGATGTGCTTTGCGTAGTCATCGGTCGCAGCAAAATGCAGGCTTGCAATTTTAGTGTGCGAGTGGCGAACACAGTCGTCGATAACTCCTTCTGTCACCTCGCCACCGCTGATGTGCGCTAGCGGGATGCCATGCAGAAAAGCAGGAACAGTTACGCCCCAGAGCTCCCATCTATCCCCAAGAAAGAGCAACAAATCGCACCGATTGCTTGCGAACCAGCGTGAAGCCATTAACTGGGTGTTTGCTACCGTGCTGACCTGGCCCATTGCTGTATTGAAATCGACCATGGCATCAAAGCGCACGATGTTCAAGTGCTGTAACTGACCACACTCGAGTTCGATTTCCTTAATGGTCTCCCCACGCGAAGTCAGAAAATGCGACCCAGCGACCAAAAGGTCAACGTCAAAGCGTGCAGCAGCGTGTTGAATGACGCGTTTGAGCAAGCCAAAGTCTGATCGAGCTGTGGTCAGGATGGCGATTTTGAATTTTTGAGGCATAAGGTGATAGCTTTGGCCACTGCTTCCATGTCAGTTTCGCTGTAACGCGAATCGCAGGGAATGCTAAGAATATGAACAGATAAGGGACTGGGGGTCGGCAGCGCGCTGGTATCCCAGTGAATTGGACAGAAGTATTGGTCGCTAGCAAGTTGAGATCGGACTGCATCACGCTCATCTTGGTTTTTAAACAGGCAAAGGTAATACGGTGAGGGACTCAACTGGGTATTAACCGTGCCGCAGCTTCCCTGTAATAAAGTGGAAAGCGTCGTGATGTTTCTGATGATTTGCTTTGCGTTTTCATCAACACTGATAGTTCGCATTAGCTCACGGGTGTAGTAGCTGCATGCGTGATCGCCCGCCGGTGACTGGTCGATCAGACTTTCGGCTTTCCGAAGCATGTGAAAATTCTCGTCATTGTTGAAATGACGTTTGGCAGAAAACCCGCGAGAGAGAAGCCCTGCGGCACGCAATGCAAAAAATTCTTCCCTGATTTCAGATGACGGCGTCGTCACAGGGTGGTGGCAGCTTGACAGGAAACCGCCATCTGGAAAAGGACCTGATTTCCGTAAGCTTGAAACAAGGTAATCTGACTGCGCACTGATAAGCCTCATCTGATCCTGGTTAAAAAGCATGTGAGTCACATCTGAGATAACTGTCGCCCCCAATGACTTTGCGTGACGGATGAGTCCTTCGTTTGCCATACCGAAATAGTGCATGACCAGCAGGCACGAATTGGATGCCAGCTCGAGATCGGTGGATTCGTATTGGATAAGATCAGCTTTCATCCTGTACGTACTTACATCCTTGCCAGCCTGTAAGCAAGCCTGATAGACGGAAACACAGATCAAGTCCGGCAGGTGTACAGTTTTGTGTGGAAGCGTACCCAAGAGTGCATACAAAGCATCTCTGCCGGTTGCCAAAAAAGAAACACGCCCGGCAGCGCTGTCGAGCAAGTCGCTCATACTGTTCTCGACAGATTGAGGAGGGCTAAGGAAATGTTCGCCGCCTATCATTGTCCGCGCGCATCCGAGATGAGGAAATAGGCAGGATTTTTAAGCGGAATTTTTGCTCGCTCGGATTGGTAGTGTCCGACATCACAAACCAGTTTTGTGCAGAAGAAATCTAGACGTTCAGTCGAATACTTTGACTTGAAGCGACTCAGTCCATCACTTTCATCCAAGGCGTGGCCGCCACCAAGGTGCATGTTGCGGTAGCCACTGTTGCCATAGCGTTGGAGTGCCGAGGTCATCAAAAGCTCCATGCCTTGCAGCTTCATCGCACTCGGAGTTGCTGCACTCAGGTGGTAGTGAACCCAGCCAGTTTCGTCAAACAGGAAGAATGCACCGGCCAGCAGATTGCCATTTTCTTCATCATGTATCTCAGCCAACTCACAGTGCGAAGGTAGCGCACGGGCATGTTCTACGAAAAAATCTTCCGAAAAAAGGTAATAGGCCGAGGTCTGCTTTTGGTGCATCAGTTCGGAGTAAAGGTGGTAGAAGGCACTGATGCGCTCAGTCGGGCAATCAGCAAGGGGGTAAAAGGTAACTCGAAGTCCAGCCCGACGGGCGTAGTTAACCGACCAACGCAATTTCTGTGGAATGCCAGTTAGATAAGTCTCGAAACTATCGGAAG
>CAJAFJ010000047.1 GCA_903938955.1 uncultured beta proteobacterium
CTGTCATGACTTATTCCAATAAATCCTATGTCGAACACGTCGCCCTGCGCGTGAAAGACATTCAGTGGCACATCAAATTCTTTTATGAGGTGCTGGGCATGGACGTGCGCGAGATCGACGGCCCGGTGGATGCGCCCAACCAGTACTGGACGCTGGGCGGCCTGCAACTGATGAGTTCGCCTGATTTTGTAGCGCCGCCGAGCAATGACGTTGGCTGGCTGGCGCACCTCGGCATCATGGTTGCGGACCGGGACGCGGCCTTGATCGAAGCCCAAAAGTGGGGCGTCAAGGAACTGCCGCAAGGCCGCAACTGGCTGCAACTGCCCGATGGGCTGGCGATTGAACTGATGCAGGCCAGCGGCAATAGTGTGGCCGAGTATTTGGCCATCCAGCCTCGCGCCTGAAACCACCTCACACATAACCGGAGACCTTCCATGATCATTCCCGTGATGCACTTCACCACGCCCGAAAAATACTGGGACGAGGCCAAGCTGGGCGACACCTGCACCAGCCCGACCTACACCGTGACGGCAGAGCGCATTGACGCCTACGCCGAACTCACCGGCGACTACACCCCCGTACATGTGGATGAGGCCTACGCCAACGCCTCACACTTTGGCTGCCGCGTGGCGCATGGCCTGATGGGCCAGTCGGTGGCCGATGGCCTGAAGACGCAGAGCGAATACCGTTTTTTGCCCGGCATGTCGCTGGGCTGGACCTGGGACTTTTTGTTGCCAATCAAGATCAATGACGTGTTGCACGTCAAGTTTGTGGTCGGCACGCTGCGCGAGTCGAAAAGCAAGCCGGGCTGGGGCATTGTGGTGATGCCCGCTGAGTTGATCAACCAGCATGGGCAAGTGGTGCAAAAGGGCGAACACCGTTTGATGATTCCCAGAAGGCCACAGACGGTCTGATGCCGGCACTGACTCACCTCCGTCAACCGTCATTGCGCTCGCGTTGACAGTCCACCGACCATATTCAACAAGGACGACAGATAAATACCATGCAGACGAAACAACATAACGCCTCCACCCAGGCCTTGCCACTGGCAGGCTACCGCGTCATCGACTACAGCCACTTTTTGGCTGGCCCCTACATGTCGCGCTGCCTGGCCGCGCTGGGCGCCGAGGTGATCAAGGTCGAGCGGCCCACCACGGGCGATGCCGGGCGCCAGCACGCGTATTTCATTAATGGTCAGAGCGGCTATTTTTTGCAGCAAAACATGGGCAAAAAAGGCCTGTGCATCAACCTGAAAGACCCGCGCGGTCTGGCCATGATGCACAAGCTGACCGACACCGCCGACGTGTTTGTCGAAAACTACCGCCCCGGCGCGCTCAAGAAGCTGGGGCTAGGTTACGAAGAACTCTCCGGGCGCAACCCCGGGCTGGTGTACTGCTCCATCTCTGCCTACGGCCACACCGGCCCGGACTCGCACCGCGCCGGGTTCGGCCTGATTGCCGAAGCCAAGAGCGGCATCATGGCGATGGTCGGCGAACCGGGCAAAACACCACCGCTGTTGCGCGTCTCGCTGGGCGATATGTACACCGGCATCCACGGCGTGGCCTCGGTCTGCGCCGCGCTGCTGGGTCGCGTCAAGTCTGGCAAAGGCCAACACATTGACTTGTCTTTGTATGACTGTCTGGTGTCCATCCATGATTACGCGGTGCAGTGCTACACGCTGTCAGGTGGCAAAGAAATTCCACAGCAAACCGGGCACGACATGCCGCAAAGCACCCTCTACGGCGTCTTCACCGCCAGCGATGGCCACATGGTGATTGCCGCGCAGGTGGACGATGCCTGGAAACGGTTTGCCGGGCTGATTGGCGGCGAGGCGCTGGCCGGCGATGCGCGCTTTCACACTTCCGATGGCCGCAACCAGAATCGGGTTGAGATTTTGGCTTTGGCCAAAGCCTGGGTCTCGGCGCGCACCGTGGCCGAGTGCCTGACCGCACTGGATGCGATCGACGTGCCGAGCGCCAAGGTGCAGGGCATTGACGAAGTGTTGGCCGATCCGCAGATCATCGCGCGCAACATGGTGATTGAGCAGGACCACCCGATTCTGGGCAAGGTCAAGCTGCCCAATCTGCCGTTCAACTTCTCTGGTTGCGACACCACCATCACCATGCCGGCACCGCTGATGGGCCAGCACAACTGCACGATTGCCAGCGACCTCGGCTACAGTGCTGACGATATTGAAGCCCTGTTGCGCGATGGCGTGCTGTACGCCGAAGACGCTGTCAGTCAGCTTTGATCGTTTTCAGTACCCCCGCATAGGAGCCCTCACATGACCGACCATTACGCCGTTATTGGCAATCCCATCCAGCAAAGCAAGTCGCCGTTGATTCACGGCATGTACGCTCAAGTCACCGGGCAGGACATGGTCTACACCACCATCGAAGGCCCCTTGGGAGGATTTGCGGATGCGGTGGATGCCTTTCGTGCCGCAGGCGGCCAAGGGCTGAACATCACCGCACCGTTCAAGCTCGACGCGTTTGCCTATGCCACCGAGTGCAGCGAGGCCGCTCAATTGGCTGGTGCCGCCAACGCCCTGAAGTTTGACGGCGCCCGCGTGCTGGCCGAGAATTTTGATGGTGTCGGGCTGGTGCGTGACGTGACCCACAACCTGAACACGCCCCTCAAAGGCAAACGGGTGTTGCTGCTGGGCGCCGGTGGGGCGGCCCGCGGCGCGTTGCTGCCGTTTCTGGCACAACATCCGCTGGAGTTGGTGATTGCCAATCGCCATGTGGACAAGGCGCAGGCGCTGGCGGATATCGGTTCTAGCAAAGGCCGGGTGCGGGCCTGCTCCTACAACGAGCTGGTTGGGCAGACCTTTGACGTGGTGTTCAACGCCACCTCGGCCAGCTTGCACGCCGAGTTGCCACCGGTGCCGGCTTCGGTGTTTGTGAACTGTGGTCTGGCGTATGAGCTGGCTTACGGCAAGGGGCTCACGCCTTTCTTGCGCTTGGCGCACAACGCCGGTGTCAAGCAGATGGCCGACGGGGTCGGCATGCTGGCCGAGCAGGCGGCGGAAGCCTTTGAATGGTGGCGTGGCGTGCGCCCCGACACCCGGGCGGTGATCGACAAACTGACCGTGCCGCTGGTCTAGGAGCTGGCGTAGTACCTAGGGTTTTCACTAATTCAAGGTCATAGTATGTTGCTGGGTCGACCTCTATACTTCCGGAATGAACGAACTAGTACATCCCAAGCCTATGGTCTCAGCGGTGCCCGCGAGCCGAACCAACGACCCGGCCCGGACCATGGCCGGCATTCTGGCGGTGGCGACCTCCGAGTTCGCCAACAAGGGGCTGAGCGGTGCCCGCATCGACGAGATTGCGGCGGCCACCAAGACCAGCAAGCGCATGATTTACTACTACTTTGGCAACAAGGAAGGCCTGTACATTGCCGTGCTGGAAGACGCCTACCAGCGCGTGCGCCAAATCGAGAGCGAACTGCATCTGCAAGACCTGGACCCCGAGGCGGCGTTGCGGCGCCTGGTCGAATTCACCTTCGACCACCACTACGGCAACCAGGACTACATTCGCCTGGTAATGAACGAGAACATGGAGCGCGGTGCCTACCTGGCGCAAAGCAAGAAGATTCAGGAGCTCAATGTGCCCGCCATTCAGTCGATCCGGAATCTGTACGAACGGGGCGTGGCGCAGGGCATATTTCGCTCCGGGCTGGAACCGCTCGACATCCATGCGTCGATTTCAGCGCTGACGTTTTTCAATGTTTCCAACCAGCACACCTTCGGTTTGATCTTCAAAGACGGCCGTCAACAACCCGAAGCGCTGGCGATACGACGCCAGAATGTGATCGACATGGTGGTGCGTTTCGTGCGGATGTAGCCGCGGCCAACGCAGAGCCCGGCTGATTTGTGTTTTCTCAGGGTTTTCACCTATTCTTGAAAAACTAACTAGTTCGTACATTATGGTTTCGGGCAATCTTCTGGAGACAAATTCATGATCGAAAAATTAATTGACCATTACTGCAAGTTCATCAGTTACCTGATTGCTGCAGCACTGGCGGTGATGGTGGCGCTGGTATTCGGCAACGTGGTGATGCGCTACGCCTTCAACTCCGGCTTCAGCGTGTCGGAAGAGTTGTCACGCTGGCTGTTTGTCTGGTTGACCTTTTTAGGTGCGGTTGTGGCGGTGCGCGACAACGGTCACCTCGGCACCGACATGCTGGTGAGCAAGCTGGGCCCCAAGGGCAAAAAAATCTGCATGGCCCTGTCACTGGTGTTGATGCTGTTCATCTGCTGGTTGCTGTTCAAGGGTGCCTACGACCAGTCAGTCATCAACTGGGACACGACCAGCGCAGTGATGGAAGTCTCCATGACCTATTTTTATGCCTCCGGCATGGTGTTCTCCGCACTGAGTGCACCCATTTTGCTGGGCGACCTGTGGCGCCTGCTGACCGGTCAGATTGATGACGATCACCTGGTGTTGATCCAGGAATCCGAAGACGTGCCCCACGCCGACAACGGCTCCTCACGCTAAATACAGAGGTTTGACATGACGATTACCATTTTTCTGGGTTCCATGATCGCCGCGATGGCGCTGGGCATCCCTATCGCTTTCTCCTTGCTGTTGTGTGGCGCCGCGCTGATGTGGCACCTCAACATGTTCGACGCGCAAATTCTGGCGCAAAACGTGATCAACGGTGCTGACAGCTTCCCGCTGCTGGCCGTGCCTTTCTTCATGCTGGCGGGTGAGATCATGAATGCCGGTGGCTTGTCGCGCCGCATTGTGAACTTTGCCATGGCGCTGGTCGGTCACGTCAAAGGTGGCCTTGGCTACGTGACCATTGTGGCGGCCGTCATCATGGCGTCGCTCTCGGGTTCTGCCGTGGCTGATGCGGCGGCGCTGACCGCCTTGTTGCTGCCGATGATGGTGGCCGCCGGTCACGACCGGGCGCGCTCGGCGGGTCTGATTGCATCGGCAGGCATCATTGCCCCGATCATTCCACCCAGCATTGGTTTTGTGATCTTCGGTGTGGCGGCCAACGTGTCGATTTCCAAGTTGTTCATGGCCGGTATTTTTCCGGGCATCTGGCTGGCGGTGTCGCTCTGGTTCACCTGGTGGTACCTGGTACGCAAAGAAACTATTTTGCCGCCACCCCGCAAAAACAAGGCCGAGGTGATGGCCGCCTTGCGTGATGCCACCTGGGCGCTGGTGCTGCCTTTCATCATTGTGTTTGGTCTGAAGTTTGGTGTGTTTACCCCGACTGAAGCGGCGGTGGTCGCGGCGGTCTACGCCATGATCATCTCGGTCTTTGTGTACAAAGAGCTCGATTTGAAAAAGCTGGTGCCACTGTTTATTGCGGCGGCCAGAACCTGTTCGATTGTGATGTTCCTGGTGGCCGCGGCCATGGTCTCTGCCTGGTTGATCACGGTGGCTAATCTGCCCGCGCAAGTGGTGACCTTGCTGGAGCCGCTGCTCGACAGCCCGCGTCTGTTGATGCTGGCCATCATGGTGCTGACGATGCTGGTGGGCACGGCGCTGGACATGACGCCCACCATCTTGTTGCTGACCCCGGTGCTGATGCCGGTGGTCAAGGCCGCGGGGATTGACCCGGTCTACTTTGGCGTGCTGTTCATCATCAACAACGCGATTGGCTTGATCACGCCGCCGGTCGGCACCGTGCTCAATGCCGTGGCCGGCGTTGGCAAGATCAGTATGGACGAGGTGACCAAGGGCGTCATCCCCTTCATGATTGCGCAGTTCCTACTCATGTTCCTGATGATTGCTTTCCCACAACTCGTCATGGTGCCCGCGCGCTGGTTCTATTGATTCAAGGTTGACAGGTGACCGGCGTGTTGGGTACGCCACGCTCGGTTCACTTTAATAAATTGGCGTACATCCACCGTTAATTCCTATATTTCTGGAGACAAGTCATGAAACGTTTTTTCCTCAAAACTATTGCAGCCGCTGTTGCCGTGGCCGCCTTTGGTGTTGCCTCCGCTCAGGAGCGCACCATCAAGTTCGCCACCGCCAACCCCAAGGGCCATCCCTTGGTGATGGGGATGGAAAA
>CAJAFJ010000048.1 GCA_903938955.1 uncultured beta proteobacterium
CCACCTGGCCCTTGGACCCCTTTGGGCGGCCAGGTGGGCGCTTCTCGACAACCTGGAGGCTAAACAAGGATCCCATGGCTAGGTGCAGTGCTCAGGCTGGACCCGGCGGGCACATCCAGGCGGTCTTGAAATTTGGAGCAACGGTCTGCATACGCTGGCCATCACACACGGATTGCGGGGCTGCACTGGTGGCGTCCGGCTCGGCTTTCCGCCAAGCCCGCGGATCGGCGAACACCGCGCTGCAGCCCGAGCATTTGAAAACCCGCTGGGGCGCATTTGCCCCTGATCATCGCGTTGGATGACCTGGCGGTAGCTTGTGGCAGAACAGTGTCTGCAAGAGTAGCGCATGGGCAAAGAATACTGTTGTTGCGTACAGTATAGGCGTTTGTTCCTGGTAACAAAGGTCACATGGCTTCATTCCTCAGGCTTGAATCAAGCTGTGTTTTGTGGCACCCCAGTTTGGGGCGTATTCAATGCTCACAGCAGCAAAGTCAGCGGCGATGTCTACGTTAAGGTGACGGCTGTTTGGTGCGAAGTATTCCTTGGTGTTCGACGAAGCAAAAACGATTGGGGCTGTCAATCCGGCACCCCGCAGCTGGCTCGCCGCCTCGATGTAGGCCTCAACGATCACGCAGTCCTTCATTGATTCCTTGCCGAGTCGCGCAGGCGTGCGAGGCCCGTTGACACGTCTAAATGCCCTACTGGCCACACCGTCGTTGTGCGGCACTATCTGGGCAACCTGAACCCACCGGCTCAGCACCGGCCTGGCCCGGCTGACATGACCATTCAGGTGACTGATCTGCAGAGGCCCCCGGGCCCCATACGCCTCAGCCACATCGTGGATGCGCTGCGCCTGGGAGAAAAATTTCTCCAAGGCTGATTGCGCCTCTTGCTCAACGTTCGCGATGTTTGATGCGATTTCCAGACTGACCTGCTCGGCCATGAGGACTGTCAGACCGGGGCCCGCTTCAGCCATATCGAGCAGTTCCAACCCTGCGCGGACGTCTGCATACGTGACGTTCTCGCGAGTGATGTCACGGACTACATCCAGCACCGTGCACGTATCCACGCATAGCACCGGCAACCCCAGTCCCGCCAGATGGGAAATTACTTGGGAGGACATACTCATGCGCGCAAACTGTCGTACTGCTCGAGGAGGCCGAGGGCAAATTCATAGTCGATCGCCAATTCGTGTGCCTTGTCTTCGGACCAATGTTCAATTTCGACCAGCCAACGAACCAGTTGATCGGTGTCCAGGCGCTTCGATGCGTGGTGCGACGCGATCAAGAAGGTGTACCACCGATCTCGGTCCATTGGATGCCCGGCCCCCGTGGACTTGTTCGCCAGGCGCGAAAAGCGCCTTAGCGCTGCAGCTGGCTCCGCCTCCAACCAGTCATCTAGGGACTGATTGGGCGCGGACAGCTCCAAATCGAAGCAACCATCTCGGGACGCAGGCTCCGCGAGTTTGGTTACGAAGTCGCGCAAGATCGCGTTGTAATTTGCTATACCCAATTCACCGACGTTTCGGGGCACGATGTTGGAGACCTTGTAGTCCACCCCCTCCTGCCAGAGCACCAGAGCGGACTCATCGACGTCATCGAATGCATCCCGAACTAGAACGATCGCATCCTCGTCGCCTCCACCATGGTTTCGCATGTCTTCTTCGCGTTCAAGGTCATGGTGCCATGGCCTCTGGACCTGCGCCAAGATAGCCGTGCGAACCAAGTTCGCCGAATTGCGACTCTTGAGGTGTAGATACTGGAAGACCTCGATTTCTTTGTCTGTCATGTCGATAGGGCAGTTGTGGGTCATGGGGAGAAATCGA
>CAJAFJ010000049.1 GCA_903938955.1 uncultured beta proteobacterium
AAGTTTTAAGATCAGACGCTTGCATGCCTGAAGCAGCAGTTGCAGGCGTCGCTGCACCCAAGCTCACCCCATTGAGTTTGAACATGCCATCGCTGATGGAGGCCATGGCCAGCATGCGATCGCCTTCCAAAATGGCAGGCATCAACTTGTTGGGCAAGATGGTGTGTTTTTCTGGATCGGTTTCAGCCAAGTCCCATTGAGACACAGACTGCATTTCGGCTTTGGCACCGTAAAACACTGTTAAATCTTTGTAGCTGGCGGCACCGTTCACATTCAAGTATTGCGCACTGTAAGTAGCGTTAGGCACAAAGCCATTGGCGGCCGTCATCACTTGGCCTTGCAAAGTGGTGTCGGAGGCGATGGAGGCGCCTACAATTTGGCGGCCATCGCGTGTGAACACCTGCAATTGCTGGCCTTCATCGGCTTCGCCCATGAAAATCTGAACGTCATTGAAGCCATTGGGAATGGTGGCCACAGCACCCACAGGCCGGCTGATGGTGACATGCAAGTTCAGGGCAGAGCTGGCGTTGGCATTGTTAACAAATGATTCGTTGAGTGCTTTTGGCCCTGTGGTCACAGGCGCTTCGTAGGAAACGCTGGCATCGACACCGCTGATGTTGTTGGGTGCTTCTACAACTCGAAACTGCGCAGCAGCGGCAACCCGAAGTGGGTCGGAAAATGCAAGTTGCATCGTGCCTGCGGCGGCGTTGTCAGTGGCATCAATTTTAAAAAGTGCACCCCCTTTGTTGCCGTAAGCATCGATACCACCTTCGTGTAAGTCGTTGACTTCTCTCACGACGGCATTGGCCAATACGTTGAGGGCGCTGCGGCTGCTGCCAAGGACTTGCTCCCGGAAACTCAGCAAGCCAGACAGCTTGCCACTCGTCAGTGAGGTCAGTGGAGAGGCATCGCCGTAGGGGTCAATGACCAGCGCAACTTTTTCGGGTGCGGCTGCACTGAAGCTGGTGCCAATGCGAAAAGATTGAATGCCGTCGACCACCAGGTCGCGTGTGATGGAGGGGCCTAAGCTGACGGTAACGGCACCGTTTTCTTGAAAGTAAGTATTGATGCGTGCATAACTTGACAAATCTTTCAGAAGCTTGTCACGTTGGTCCAGCAAATCAGGCGGCTGACTGACAGTATTCTTTTGCTTGGTCAGCTGAACATTGATTTCAGCCAACTGCTTGATGGTCGTGTTCATTTCAGCCACGTGGCTGTCGACCAATTGATCGGTCTCACTTTGGACCAAATCTAACTGCGCCGAAAGTTGACCAAACCGAGTTGACAAATTTTCAGCATCACGTACAAAGCTGCCGCGCATTACGCTTGACGCTGGATCGGCGGACAAGTTGCGAGCAGAACCAAAAAACTGGTCAAGCGCGCTGCTCAATCCCATGGACGGGCCACCCATGATGTCAATCACGCGGTTGGCATAATTCACCATGGGTTCTTGGCTTTGCAAGTCGCTGTTGCTGCTGCGCAGGTTGGACTCCACAAAGGTGTCGTATTGACGTTGCAAACGGTCAACCGTCACACCCGTTCCCAAGTAAGTGTTACCTACCTTGGCCACAGGGTTGGCTTGCAACACCACTTCTTGGCGAGAGTAGCCGTCGGTGGCCACGTTGGCAATGTTGTTACTGATGGTGCCCAGTGCGCGCTGATACGACGATACCGCATTGGCGGCAACGCTGACTAAGTCGGTCATAAGCTATTCCGATCAAAGTTTTTGCCAAGATTGGGCATCATGTTCAGCGGAATGGGGCTGTTTCTTGGCAGCTTCAATCCGGGACGTTGATCTGTGTTGAGCGGAATACTTGTTTCTTTGGGATTCAATGAAATAGGCTTGGCGGAAGGCATGCCGCCTTCTTCGCGCATTTTTAAGATTTCAGCCGTGCTCATTTTGGCGGCTTCCATCTGCTCTAAGTTTTTCACCAGCATGTCAGCCAAGCCCATGCTGTTGCGCTTGGCCAGTTGCATAGAAACTTCTTTGTCAAACATGCCCTGGTAAGTTTCCAGGGGAGCGTTTTCAGACATGTCACATTTCATCACAGATTCGCGCATTGACTTCATCATCATCTGGATGAACATGGCTTCAAACTGTTGCGCTGTTTCGCGCGTAGCTGACTTTGCATCTTGGCGTGCTTGGCCCTTGAGCTGGCCTAGGCCCTCAAAGTCAAGGTATGAGCGGGTAT
>CAJAFJ010000050.1 GCA_903938955.1 uncultured beta proteobacterium
GTCCTTCACCCGTTGCTGTTCTTCGCCACTCATGAATTCGCTGCCGGTGTTGCTGCGTCGCAGGAAGGCACATTGCTCATTGAGTGTGGCCACATCCTGCGCATAGGCCTGTTCCAGGGCCTGCGCATCATCGGTGGCATGATCGGCCGGCAGGGCCAACTGGGCTTCCAGCATACGGATGCGGGCATCGCGCTTGAGCAACTCAAACCGGGTCTCCACCAGATCAATGCGGTCGAACAGGGTTTGCAACTTGGTGGCCTTGTCCACCACGTGCACCGGTGTCACGATCTTGCCGCAGTCGTGCAGCAGGCCGGCCAGGCGCAGCTCGTAGCGGTCCTTGTCGGTCATGGTGAAGTCGGCATAGGGGCCGGTCTCCATGGCCTCGGTCGCTTCGGCCAGCATCATGGTCATTTCCGGCACGCGCTGGCAATGTCCCGAGGTGTAAGGCGACTTTTCGTCAATGGCCGCGTTGATCAGGTTAACCAGTGCCTCGAACAGGCTGGTCAGTTGCTCAATCAGTTGCCGGTTGCTCAGGGCCACCGAGGCCTGCGAAGCCAGCGACTCGGCCAGGCGCTGGTTGGTGGTGTTGAACGGGATGGTTTGTCCGGTCTTTGGGTCCTTGGCGTTGATCAGTTGCAAAACGCCAATGATGACGTTTTCGTGGTTTTTCAGCGGCACCGTCAGGAAGGACTGCGAACGGTAGCCGGTGGCCTTGTCAAAGCCGCGTGTGCCGGAGAAGTCAAAACCCTGCTCAAAGTAGGCATCGGCCACGGTGACCGTCTGGTCGTTCAGGGCGGTGTAGGTTGCAACCAGCGCATTGTTGGGCTGGCCGTCGGGCTTGATCAGTGACAGGGGCGGAAAATTGATGGCCTTGCCGGTGGTGCCGCCCATGGCAATGCCCATGGAGTTGGTGCGCATGATTTCAAAGGTGAGCGCCTTCTTATCGTCATCGAGCAGGTAGACCGTGCCGCCGTCGGCATGGGTCAGGTCCTGGGCCGCGATCAGAATCTGCTCCAGCAGCCTGGGCAGGTGGTGCTCCTTGGACAGCGCGGCTCCGACCGAATTCAGCTGGTCGAAGCGGTCCAGTAGTTCCTTGATGGTTTCCATAATTTTCTCGGTTCAACCCTTGTGGCTATCGGTAATGGGTGGTTCGGGCTGCGCGCGCTCGGAGCGATGCACAACGCTACAAAACCACCTTGCGCAATGCGATGTTGATGTTGTCGAACTTGGGGCAGCCCTCGGCAAATAGCGGGGAAACGACCATTTCAAACGCAGCGTTGGAGCCCGTGGGAATATCGGCCAGTGGGCTGGTGTTGTCGCGGTAGAGTTGCTTGCCCTGGGACATCACGGCAATGTCCAGCACCGATTGCTTGCCCAGGGTCTTGTCGGACAGGTTGCTCACCTTGCCGGTAATGAAGGCATAGCAGCTCTTGTTGTTGACCTTGGAGAGCTTTTTTTCTACCTGGTAGTCGAGTGTGATGCCATCACCCAGACCGACCTGGAATTTTTCCAGACTGGGTGCGGTTGTCGGCAAGGATTGTGTGAGGGTAGGGGGCTTGGGTGCGTCACGCTTGCTGGCGCAGCCCGGCAACATCGCAGCCAAGCCAAAGAGGGCACAGACCAGAGCCTGGTGCTGGGCGCGAATGAACTGCATGTTGCTACCTATTGATTTGATCATGGGCCCTCCCGGATCCTGCTGGATCACGCCGCGCAATTATGGCTGCATTGGCCGCGATTCCTGGGTACACTGATTCTGGCAGACTCAGGCCCTTTATCCAAGGGTGCGGGGCGCTTGCGTTCCTGTTTCAGTTGGCAAAGGGGGTAAACGTTGCGGGCTGTAGACGGGTGAGCAAAGGCATGCCCGATCCCGGTGCATGGAGTCGCAGCACATCGGCGCGTGCTGGCACGGCACTGAGGCACCAGTCGCTCAAAACCAGCCTGCTGCGCCCCCGTCCCAACCCATGCTGGCCAGGTTGGTGGGTGTGGCCATGCACCATCAGCGATGCCTCTAAGTCGTCCAGCAGTGCATCGGCGGCAGGTGCATCCACATCGGCATAGAGACTCTGGGACTGTTTGCGCGATTCGCTTTGTTGGCGAATGCCGCGTGCGATCGCCTCCCGCTCCTGCAGGGGCTTGGCCAGAAAGCCGGCTTGCCATGCGGCACTGCGCACCGTGTGGCGAAAGGCCTGGTAATCGATGTCGCCCAGGCACAGCGCATCGCCATGGGTCAGCACCATGCGCTGACCGGCAAAAGCCAGGACCGTGGGATCGTCGAGTGCGCGGGCGTGGCAGGCTTGCATCAGCTCCGGGCCCATCAAAAAGTCGCGGTTGCCGCACATGATGAAAAGATCCAGGCGCAAACCGGCCTCGCGCAAGGCGGCGACACAGTCGGCCAGAAAGGGGGGAGGGTGCTGCAGCACATCGTCGCCCACCCACAGCTCGAAC
>CAJAFJ010000051.1 GCA_903938955.1 uncultured beta proteobacterium
CAACACAGCCGCGCCCAAGGCAGGCAGGGCGGCACGGTGCAGCCGCTTCAATCCATCACTCCGGGCATGGGGCAGCCACCGTTGAATAGATAAGAAATAGGCTGTTAGCGCATATGGGACGGGCGCTAATAGCTATCATAAAAATAGCAAACGAGGTTCATGTGTTCACCTTCATACAAAAGATCGTGCATTAAGAGCGTATTTCAGTAGGCGCAGCCGGTCTTGATTTTTCAGAGATCGCCACTATTGCACGGGAAAAAGGAGGTGCACATGGGGCTATTGACCAAAGACGACGGTTGGCGTATCAGCGACAAGTGGTGGGAGCAGATGGAGCCGCTCTTGCCACCTCGCAAGGCGCACCCATTGGGCTGCCACAACCCGACCGTTCCAAACCGCTCAGCGATGGATGCCATTTTGTTTGTTCTGCGCACAGGCATCCAGTGGAATGCATTGGATGGCACTGGCATTTGCTCATGCAGTTCAGCCTACCGGCGCTTTCGGCAATGGACTGATGCCGGGGTGTTTGCCAGTTTCTGGCGCGCCGGGCTGCTTCGCTACGATCAGACCAAAGGCATTGACTGGGACTGGCTGTCAATGGATGGGGCCATGACCAAAGCGCCTTTGGCGGGGACACCAATGGTAGGGAGAAACCCCACTGACCGAGGCAAGCAGGGTGTCAAGCGCAGCTTGCTCACTGAGGGCGCAGGCATTCCTGTTGCAGTGGTCATCGACGGGGCCAATCGGCACGACATGAAGCTGGTGCAGAGAACGCTGGAAGCCGTCATGACAGAGCGACCAGTGCCCAGCGAAGACAAACCCCAGGGACTGTGTCTGGACAAGGGCTACGATTTTGATGAAGTGCGCGATATCGTCAGGGAGTTCGGCTTCACGGCACACGTGCGCGCCAGAGGCGAAGAGGCCCAAGCCATCAAAAAGGCAGCGGGCTTCAAGGCCCGGCGCTGGGTGGTGGAACGCACGCACAGTTGGATGAATCGGTTTCGCCGGATTTTGGTGCGCTGGGAGAAACTTCCCGAGACGTTCCTGGCCATGTTGCATCTGGCCTGCGCCGCCATCACTTGGCGGGCTACCGGCCTACTGAAATAGGCTCTAAATCAGCATTCGGGGTGGCTTCGGGTCACGCCAGTGAACGTGAAAGTCCGGCGCAGAACATCCAGCCCCCGCCCTGGTCAGGGTGCCTTGCCTGGCAAGGCTTGGGCGGCGGCATCAAAGCCGCCCTTGCTTTTCCACTCGGTAAAGCCGCCTTGCAGGATGCGCAGGTTGTCAAAGCCGGCCACGCGCAGCGCAAAACCGGCTTGTGCCGACAAGCTGCCGGTGTTGCAGTAAATCAGCACGGGCCGGTTTTTGGGAATCTGCCCGCGCTCTGTCAGTACCTTGCGCCATTCCAGGTTCACCGCACCGGTGATGTGATCGCGGGCAAACTGGTCTTTGTCACGCGCATCAATGACAAAAAACTTTTTCCAGTCGTCTTTGGGGATTTGTTCGGGGCTGATGGTGGCCCCGCCATAGTCCACAAAATCAAGGTAGGCCGCCATTTCGTCAACTGTCACGGCCAGGTTGTCGGCGAAGGCGGCAGGCGGGCATGTGAAGGCCAGGGCTGCCAGCGCCAGGGTCAGGA
>CAJAFJ010000052.1 GCA_903938955.1 uncultured beta proteobacterium
AATTGCTTGCCTACATCGACCCGCTGACCCCCGAGGAACACGCCGCGCTGGAGCGCAGCCTGCTGAGCGAGGGCTGCCGCGACGCGCTGGTGCTGTGGGGCGAGGTGCTGGTGGACGGACATAACCGTTACGGCATTTGCACCCAGCACCACTTGCCGTTCAACACTGTGCAGAACACACAATTCAAGTCGATGGATGATGTGCATCTGTGGATGATTGACCAACACCTGGGGCGGCGCAGCGTGTCTGACTTCCAGCGCGGCGTGCTGGCTTTGCGCAAAAAAGATATTTTGGCGGCGCGTGTGAAGCCCGTGGCGAGTGATGCTCCCACGCCCGCGCAAGAAGCCCCCAGCAGCCCGGCGCCTGAGCCCCTGATCTCGCGCGATGCCATCGCCAAGGCGGCGCGCATCAGCAGCAACACCATCAGCCAGATTGAAAAGATTCAAAAGTCAGCCACCCCGGAACTGGTGGCGGCCGTGAAATCGGGCACGATCTCGATCAACGCGGCGGCCACCGTGGCGTCGCTACCGGCTGAAGAGCAAGTGGCGGCCGTGGCCGGTGGCAAAAAAGAACTGCAACTGGCGGCGCGGCAAGTGCGTGAAACCCGCAACGTGGCCCGGACCGAGCCCGAATCCCCCGAAGGTGTGCTGGCCCGTTTGCGGCAAACCATTTCTGAGCTGACCACCGAGAATGTCGCACTCAAAGCACAAATCGCTGAGCTGCTAAAGCAGGGCCAATAGCCACGCAAGCATTGCTGTGTGGCAGCCCCCGTTGAACCGAATTGGACCCCATGGACGAAAGAAAACCCCTCGACACCCTCGCCTCATCGCTCATGCTGATGCTGTGCGTGATCTGGAGCCTGCAGCAAATTGCGCTCAAGGCGGTGGGCGACAACATCGCGCCCATGCTGCAAATTGCCTTGCGCTCGGGCGTGGCCTTTGGGCTGGTGGCGGCGCTCATGGTCTGGCGCAAAGAGCGTTTTGACTGGAGCGCCTGGCGCCCCGGTCTGCTGATTGGGGCCTTGTTTGCGTTGGAATATTTATTCGTCGCCGAGGCCTTGCGCTTAACCAGTGCGGGGCACACAGTAGTGTTTCTCTACACATCACCCGTGTTTGCGGCCATCGGTCTGCACCTGAAGTTGCCGGCAGAACGCCTGTCCGCCACGCAATGGGGCGGCATTGCCCTGGCCTTTGGTGGCGTGGCCTACGCCTTTCTGGGCGGCGAAGCGTCCAGCAGCCAGGCCAGCCCGCACGTCTCGCTGTGGGGCGATTTGCTGGCCCTGCTGGGCGGTGCCGCGTGGGGGGCCACCACCGTGGCGATCCGCACCACGCGGCTGTCGGTCACAGCCCCGAACCAGACGGTGCTGTATCAGCTCGGGGGCGCTTTCTTGATTTTGCTGCCGGTGGCCGTGCTGATGGGACAAACCTATTTCAAGCCAACGCCGCTGGTGTGGGCCAGTCTGGCGTACCAGACCTTCATCATGTCCTTCGCCAGCCTGCTGGCCTGGTTTTGGCTGTTACGCCATTACCTGGCGTCGCGCCTGGGCGTGTTTACCTTTCTCACACCGGTGTTTGGCGTGGTGCTGGGGGCGCTTCTTTTGGGTGAACCGCTGGAGCCACAGTTTGTGGTCGGGGCGATTGTTGTGCTGATGGGGCTCACCACCGTCAGCCTGCACCAACCCATCGCGGTGTTTGGCAAGCGCGTTACCGGGATTTCACGCGGCGACTTTTGATCTTTTTGATGTTTTCCGCTTCAGCGGCTTTCTTGGCCGTGGCTTGCTTGTCGTCATCGCATTGCTCAAGGCAGAGCAAGGTGTCCACATACGAGGTAAAACGGTTCAGGTAATCCGGCGAGATATCGCGCATCATCGCCAGCGAGCGCAGCACCAGCCGATGCGCGTTGAGCGGCCCGGCATTCTTGGGGGCTTGGTCAATGGCTTGCGCCACTCGCTTGTCCACGCTGAGTTTGGACCAGGTATTTCTGAAATAACGTGTGGTTTTGAGTTCGGGGCGCAAGCCAGCCTGCGACTCAAAACCAGCCTCCGCAGACTCCGGTGTCTGTTGCGCCATATAACGGGTCAGGTCGCCCAAAGAGGGACGCGGCGCATGGGATTTCTGGCTGGCGATGGATTGCCGCACGCCTTTGAAATCACCGGCTTTGAACAGCCGCTGCAAATCGGCGGTGGCTTGCGCATCCTGCGGCGCGATCCGGTTGATGGCGTCCCGGGCCTCGCCTTCGGCTTGCGCGAACCGTTCTTTAAAAACCAGCAGCGCTTGCGCCAGTTTGGCGTCAAGAAGGCGTTTGGCCAGGCCTTCCTGAGCGTTGACGCGCGTGGCCAGCGCTTGCAGGTAGTGCAGGCGCACGGGATCAAACTTGTCGGCGCCGAGCAGGCGCAAAGCCGCTACCGCCTCGCTGGAATCAGTGCACGGCTCCGCCAACTCACTCATGGCGTGGTCGTTTTTGAATTGGAGGTTTTGGGCACGGGCGCCATTTCAACCCGTCGATTTTGCGAACGTGCCGCTTCGTCCACATTCGGGGTGACCGGCTGCTCGGAACCAAAGGCGGCCGCAAACACCATCGACGACGGCATGCCTTCTTCGATCAGCACGCGCGTGACGGTCAGCGCCCGCTGGGCTGACAGCTCCCAGTTGTCCACAAACTGGCTGTTGCCGCCCCGGATCGACCGATCATCGGTAAACCCGCTCACCATCAGCAGTTCATCACGCGCCGTCAAATACGCCTGCAGCGGTGTCACCAGGCTGTTCAGCAGTTGCCGGCCTTCCGGCTGCAACTGGTCGGAATTCAGCGAGAACAAGACGCGGCCGCTGATGCCAATGCGCCCGTTGTTCAAGGTAATTCGCCCCGAGGCCAGCGGAATTGCCAGCGCTTTTTCAAGCGTCATACGGCGCTGCTCTTCGACCTGGCGTTTTTGCACCTCGGCTTGCAGGTTCGACGCCAACTCCATCTGGACGCCCAGCACCCCGACCAAAATCAATACAAACGCCCCCAACAAGCCTGCCATCAGGTCGCCAAAAACGGCCCACACCGGCGCGGTGTGCTCATCAACACCGGCTTCACTGTGTTCCATCAGCGCACCTCTTCAGCCAACAGCGCCTGCTTGCCCGGGAGCTGGCGCAATTCTTCAAAGATTTCTTTTTGCGACATGATGCTCAGGTCAATAATTTCACGCGCCTGCGCCACGTAATAGGCCAGCTGTTCGTCACTTCGCAGCATGGATTTATCCATCGCGGCCTCGATCCGCTGCAGATTGCCAATCAGCTTCTCATTGGCCTCGCTGAACGAATTCACCGCAAAGCCGAAGGCGTCGCTCAAGCTCGACACCTCGACCGCACTGCTGGTGACGTGCGCTGCAATGTCGGCGAGTTTGCCGGTTTCGGTACTCACCTGCTCGGCAAACTGGCTGCCAGCCTGGTTGAGCGTCACCGCCGAGGTCGCCACCAGCGCGTCAATCACCGTGCGCTGCTCGGCCGAGGCATGGTTGATGCCGTCGAGCAGTGAATTCAGCGTGGCCATGATGCGGCTACGCTCTTCGAGCAGCGCGTTGTCACGCACCAGGCTGCTGGACATTTCCTGACGCAATTGCCCAATGACGTCGGCTGCGGCGCGTGGTGCTTCAGAGGCGGTTTCAATGAGGCGCGTGATCGGGTCTTCCAGCGCAGTGCCGAGCGTGGTCAAGTGGCGGGTCAGCGCCGTTTGCAATTCTCCCAGCCGCTCCACCGCAGCATTGCCCCGCTGCGCTTCGTCGTCTCTGAGCGCACCCAGCTCGGTCCGCAACAGGCTGGCGAGTTGCTCCATACGCGCGCTGTGCTGCGTGATCCAATCCGCTTCGGACGTGATGCGCGAGCGAATCAAATCCTCCGAGCAAGTCAGCAGCCGCGTGACCTCGCCCAGCGTGGTGCTGGCGCTGGTCTTCGCCTGTTCGGTGATGTCCTGCGCGGTCTGCGCCAAGGTCGTGCAGATTTGCTCTTGCTGCGCCAAGGTTTGCGCGCCCGTTTGCTGCCATTCGCGGTGCAGTGAGACGGCCAGGGTGTCCAGCGAGCCCGTGATGCCCTGCGCGGTCTGGGTCAGGCTGTCGCAGATTTGCTGCTGCTGCTTGAGCGTTTGCGCGCCGGCTTGTTGCCATTCTTGATGAAGCGATGCGGCCATAGTGTCCAGCGAACCCCGCCACACCGCCAGCCGCTGCTGGTCACTCACGGCGTGATCGGACTGCAGGGTCGCATAAGCCTCGTTAACCGTGGCGAGCAGCGTGCCAGCGCGTTGCTCAAATGTGGTGGCAAATGCGGTCAATGAGTGGCCCACACCCGAGACCATGTTGTCGCTGGCGCGTTCGTGGTGGGCGAGCGCCGTCGTCCAGGCGTCCGTGACGGTGGCTGCGGTCGCCCCGAGCCGCACCGAAAGTCCGTCGAGCTGCAGTTGCGCGGTATCGATCACGCGCGCATGCATCAAGCGTGCTTCTTGCGCGATGCCCGCCATGGCAACTTCAACCACGGGTTTGAGGCTCTCGCCCGCCACCTGCGCGCTTTGCGCCAGACTGGCTTGAAGAGATTGGCCCACGGAAGCGGCCAGGTCGGTGTAAATACCTTTGACTTCGGAGTGAAAGCTGTCTTGGTTGCTCACCAGCCGCTCGTTCAACTGCTGGCTCATGCGGTCCATCTGCCCCATCATGGCCTGCAATTTATCGACCACCTCAGGCAGGGCCTGGGCTTGAAACTGCAACGCCTTGTAGGTTTCCTGGCGCTGGTGGGTGAGTGAGAAGCCGCGCAAGACAGTCGCAATCTGGCTGTCCAGCAGTTGCGCCGTCTGCATTCTTTCGCGGCGACTGAGGGCCGACATCAGACCCAGCATGGCTGACGTGGCCACCCCGGCCACAGAGGTGCCAAACGCCAGCCCCAAGCCCTTGATCGGAGCGGCCAGCGCCGCGCGAATCGCCTGCAGGTCGGCCGTGCCTTCGAGTGAAAATGCAGCGCCGTTGAGAGTCACGACCATGCCCAAAAACGTACCCAACATACCCAACATCACCAGCAAACCCACCAGATAAGGCGTCAGCGCCGGGCCGGGCAAGCTGATGCGCTCACCTTCGATGCGCAAACGCACGGAGGTCTGCAGTGAAGACGGCACGGTTGTGAGCCAATCACCCAGGTTCGGCAGCGGGTTCGGAATGGCCGCCAGCGCGTTCGCCAAACCCGCGCTGGCCTGCCGGTACTGACGGAGTTCGAGTGCGCCAAACACATAGACTCCGCCAATGACCACCGTCATCGTCAGCGCCAGAAGATGCGCGCCCATAAAACCGACACCGACCCAAACGACGGCCATCGCGCCTAATAAAAAGGCCGCTGTGAACAAATTTCTATTCATTTATGTTGAGTGATTTCGTGGTTGAAGGCTTCAATGAGCCCAAGGGTCGGTTGCAGGCGAACATCCAATTCCGCCAGCAGCACGGTTTGCAACTCATGGCAAAAACGCGCCAGCCAGGCGCCCGTTTTCATCCAAAAGGCCGGGTTGTCGTCTTGTTGCACATCCGCCAGCGTTTGCTGGTGTGCCTGGAACAGTTGCTGAAAACGCTGCTCTAAAAGCACGGGGATCGTGGCGAGCAATTTGCTCTCGCGATCTCCGAGTATTCCGTCAAATACCGCATCCAGCGCGGCCAGCTTCTTTAATGCGGGCGACGCTTTGGCCAGCACCTCGCGTACTTGGGCCCGCAGGGGTCGAACCCGCAACTCCATGTCACGTTGATGCGCCAGATAGTAGCGGCGATAGGACTCATAGGCGCTGGCATCCTCGATGGATTCACCGGGTTTGGGTACCGGCAGGACGATGCGTGTCCGTCCCGGGTGAGGTGCCCCGCGCTGCGTGATCGAATTCACCAAGGCTGCCTGTATCCGGGTGTATTCGTCACCGATCGTCCCGCTGGCGACCGTTTGAGCGCCAGGGGCCGCCGCCGGTGCGCTGGCGTTGTGGGCCGCACACAGGTTGATGGCGTCATGCAGGTCCAGCCACAGACCCAGCTTTTCTGCAAAAGCCATCCCCGGCACGGCACCCTGTGCAAGAGACAGGTCGGCGAGAACACGAATGAGTCTGGAACTGTGAAAGTGTGTACGCGTCAGGGCTCGCGTCATAGTGAAGAATCATCCAAATCGAAAAAATTCAAACCCAACTGAACAACTTTTGTCGGGGCAAGAGCACAAAAGCGGCCTTTAACTGTCAATTGATGTTTGACGCCCGACAACCATCCGATCGATGAAGGGTTTGGGCGTTGTGAAAAATCCAAATCGAGCACTGCATCCTGCGACCAGGCATGAAGCCCGCGATTTTACCGTGACAAACCAACCGGGCCTGTGGACGCCCGCTTAAGATTGAGAGGCCGTCTGGGATACCCCACCACCGACGCAACCCAAATTTTGACCCGAGACACCCATGACGACAGCACCGCTTTTCCGGCCACAAAACATCACCCCGTCGCGGCAGCAGACAGAACTGCAAACCAGCAGCAGCCTGTCAATCATCGTGGACGCCAATGCCGGAGCCGCCAAAACCACCAGTCTCGCGCTCAAGGTCGCCGAGGTACTGGAGATGCAGCGGCAAAAAACAGGGCGTTATTGGCCTAAAAAAATCCTCACGCTGACCTACACCGAGGTGGCAAGACTGGCCTTCAGGCGCGCGTTGGAAAAAATCGGAGTTCCAGCGGACATCGTCAAGGAACTCTGGATTAACACCTTCGACGAATTTGCGATTTACATGCTCAATGAACTCGAAGGCAGCCGCGCCAAGGTGGTCAAGGCGCCCGAGGCGCTCAAGGACGTCATTTCGCAAAGCCTGGATGATTTGCGTGAACGTGCGCTTGAACGTGAAGACAGCCATCTGCAACTCCCCAGCTATGAAAACAGCGGTTTTTATGAGCACTTTATTCACGAGAGCTTAAGAATCAAGGGCCGGATGGTGCTCCCAACAGCGCGTTGGCTGGACGAGCGCGTCGACCCCCTGCTGGCAGAAAACACGGGCGAGGACTACACAGTGCTGAAGGTTCTGGAGCGCTTTGAACGTTTGCGCCGGCCTTCGGAAGAAGAGCCACCCCGGTTCCGCGCTCCGGGAGACGCCACCTACGATCTCGCCAGCACGGTGGGCGACCTGTCGGTGGCCTTGCCGCAAAACATGTTCTCCAAATGGCCCGGCGGTCTGCATTTGCTTTGCGTCGATGAGTTTCACGACATGAACGAGGCGATGTTCACCCTGCTCAGGCGCTTGTTGGAAAGCAACCCGAATGCCGCCTTTTGCGGTGTGGGCGACCCCGACCAGGTGCTGCACCAAAAGGCCGGCGCCGAGCCCAAGTTCATGGACGCGGCCTACTTTGCACAGGCAACAGGGCGTCAAGCCAGCGTCATGCACCTGCCAGGGTCGTACCGGTTTTCAGCCAGCCTCGCCGAATTGGTCGGCAACCTGGCTGCAAAGCAGTACGCCTCTTTTGCCAAGCGCGAAACCTTGGTGCATTCATTTTTCTATGCCGCACCGCTGGAATGCGCCCAAAAAATCGTTGAAGACGCGTCAGCATGGAAGGCCCAAGGCCGACCAATGAACCAATTTGTCGTCTTGCTGCGCCACCCGCACCAGTCCGTTTTGATTGAAAACTTTTTGCTGGAGCAGGGCATCCCGTACCGCACCTACCCCTTCCCCACCTATCTCCACCGCCCGGAGGTGCTGATGGTCCGGGCCTTGCTGGCGGTAGCCCGCCCGGAGTTTGAACTGGTGCAAAGCCCCAGCGCCCGCCACCGCATGGTACAGGCGCTGGTCGATTTTGCAGGCGTGCAACTTGATTTTGCGGACAACGAAAGCGAGTCTCCGGACGAACGCCTCAGGCGGGCCGTCCAGGAGATTCTTCACGATCAAACCTTGCTTGTCACATTTCTCAAACGACAAGTGATTGCCAAGGCAGACCCCGCCATTCGCCGTCACCTTGAAGCGGCCATGGCCGTGGCGGCGACGCAGCAAGGTGACACCATGTTTGACCACCTGCTCCATGCACTCGACATGTCGGCTCTGGCTGCCCACCGCTGGGTGGAACGCCAGCGCTGTGCGGATGCCGTGGCACACCTGGAAGGTTTGAAACAAGCGGCCCAGATTTTTGACAGCGCAGCGGCTTTCTTTCGCCACATCAATGCGTTGGAGCTGTCCTACGAAAAACAAGGCGATGTCAAAGTGCAAAAAAACTCCCTCATCCTCACCGACATCCCGTCAGTCAAGGGACTGGAGTTTGAGCGGGTGACGATTCCCTACATTGAGCGCGGTGAGTTCCCGGCCGATGATGGCGGCACGCTGGACGATGAGCGCAACCTGATGTATGTAGCCATGACACGCTGCAGCCATGAACTAACGCTCATGTTCAGCCAGAAGCGCCCTAGCGCGTTTGAGGAAGCCATGCTGTCAGAGCGCGATTAGTGGCCCCCCGTGTCTAGCACCGGCATGCCGCACGCCAGGCCCTAGGTCTGTGTAACGGCACGCACATGATGCGCATCACGCTGGGCCAGTACCTCCACCACGATGCGCCCCCATCAGCATGCAGAATGGTGTGAATTGACGGCAGATTCCTATCAATCCGTATGTCCATGTCCACAATGCTGCCACGCACAGAAATGACCATGCCTTGATTTAACAAGCCCTCGTGCACGGTCGTCCATCCTAGTATCGCGTCCAAAGGTGCCAGAAAGCATAGAAAACTGTTCACAAGGACTTTCAGCTCACACGCCCCAGACGACATCCTTACCTGCTTGCACGCTGGTTCTAAGCAAATCAATAAACGGCGCTGTGCGTTGACGTAGCATGACGCTGTCACCTTCGGTCTCCACCAACAGTCCAGGATTTGCACGACGGGTGGCTTCGACCGCCTCGTGTACCACGATAGCCGCTTCCAGCGCCGCAATGGCTGCCGGCATCTGCGCCACCGTAATAACTCCCTTAGGCGCAGATTCCTTGCCGATGATGGAGAGCATTTGTTCGGCATTCAACTGCTGCATGATGACCTCTGCAGCTGCTTGGGATTTGAATTTGAATAGCATGATTCACTTTCAAAAAGT
>CAJAFJ010000053.1 GCA_903938955.1 uncultured beta proteobacterium
GGCAAGGCACAGTTCACCAAAAATGTGACTCATCACACCATGGTCAACGAGCAGATGCAGTTCTTCTTGCGGGGTTTTCGCCGTGATGCGCATCCCATGGCCATCATGACCGGTCTGGTGGGCGCCCTGTCGGCCTTCTACCACGACAGCACCGACATCAACAACCCAGAGCACCGCGAAATCTCGGCCATCCGCCTGATCGCCAAGATGCCCACCCTGGTGGCCATGGCCTACAAATACAGCGTAGGCCAGCCATTTATGTACCCCAAGAACGAGCTCAGCTACGCTGGGAACTTCTTGCACATGATGTTTGCCACACCTTGCGAGCCCTACGTGGTCAACCCCGTGATCGAACGCGCACTCGACCGCATTTTTGTGCTCCACGCTGACCACGAACAAAACGCGTCCACCTCCACGGTGCGCCTGTGCGGATCGTCTGGCACCAACCCGTTTGCCGCCATTGCAGCGGGCGTGGCCTGCCTGTGGGGACCCGCACACGGCGGCGCCAACGAAGCCTGCCTGAACATGCTCGAAGAAATCCAGGCCATGGGCGGCGTGTCCAAGGTCGGCGAATTCATGAACCAGGTCAAGGACAAGAACTCTGGTGTCAAGCTCATGGGCTTTGGCCACCGCGTCTACAAAAACTACGACCCACGCGCCAAATTGATGCAGGAAACCTGCAACGAAGTGCTGGCCGCCCTGGGCCTGGAAAACGACCCGCTGTTCAAGCTGGCCAAGGCGCTGGAAAAAATCGCCCTGGAAGACGACTATTTCGTCTCGCGCAAGCTCTACCCCAATGTGGACTTTTACTCTGGCATCGTGCAACGCGCCATCGGCATTCCGGTGAAGTTGTTCACCGGTATTTTTGCCCTGGCACGCACCGTGGGCTGGATCGCCCAGCTCAACGAAATGATTGGTGACCCCGAGTACAAAATCGGCCGCCCACGCCAGTTGTTCACCGGTGCCGAGCGCCGCGACGTGGTGGAAATCGCCAAGCGCTAATCACGCCGCGAATTCGCTCCAATGCCCCGCTCTGCGGGGCATTTTTCATGCTGGACTGTGCGCATAAAATGCCAGCCCGCACACAAGGAAACTCCATGGGCCGCACCCTGTACGACAAGATCTGGGACGAACACGTCGTCCACACCGAAGAAGACGGCACCGCCATCCTCTACATCGACCGCCATCTGGTGCATGAAGTCACCAGCCCCCAGGCCTTTGAAGGCCTGCGCGAGGCCGGGCGCAAGGTCTGGCGCGTCAGTTCCATCGTGGCCACCGCCGACCACAACACGCCCACCACCGGCTGGGAACTGGGCTACGACGGCATTACCGACCCCGTGAGCAAAGAGCAAATTACCACGCTCAACACCAATATTGCCGAGTTTGGTTCTGCGGCGTTTTTCCCCTTCATGTCCAAACGCCAGGGCATCGTGCACGTGATTGGCCCGGAAAACGGCGCCACCCTGCCAGGCATGACTGTGGTTTGTGGTGACAGCCACACATCCACCCATGGCGCTTTTGGCGCGTTGGCGCACGGCATTGGCACCAGCGAGGTCGAGCATGTGATGGCCACGCAAACCCTGCTGGCCAAAAAAGCCAAAAACATGCTGATCCGGGCCAACGGCGTTTTGTCCAGGGGCTGCACCGCCAAAGATCTGGTGCTGGCCATCATCGGCAAGATCGGCACTGCGGGCGGCACGGGCTACACCATCGACTTTGCCGGCACCGCCATCCGCGCCCTGAGCATGGAAGGCCGCATGACGGTCTGCAACATGGCCATTGAAGGCGGCGCC
>CAJAFJ010000054.1 GCA_903938955.1 uncultured beta proteobacterium
ATGTCCAAGCTGCTGCATGGGGCGGCCGATGACTTGCTGAGCCTGATGTGCCTGGCGCGTCCCATCGACAAGGTGCCCTTGCTGATCGCGCCCGCCATGAACCGTGAAATGTGGGCCCATCCCGCCACCGTACGCAATGTGGCGCAGCTGCAGTCGGATGGTGCTGTCGTTTTTGACGTCGGTTGTGGTGATCAGGCGTGCGGTGAAACGGGCGATGGTCGCATGCTGGAGTCGTACGAGTTGCTGGAGGATGTGATTGCCTTTTTTCAGCCCAAATTATTGGCGGGCCACCATGTGCTGGTCACGGCCGGGCCGACCTATGAAGCGATTGATCCGGTGCGGGGCATCACCAATCTTTCCAGCGGAAAAATGGGGTTTTCGATTGCCCGTGCCGCTCGCGAGGCCGGCGCTGAGGTGACGCTGATCGCCGGGCCGGTGCATTTGCCAACGCCGCGTGGCGTGAACCGCGTCAACGTGAAATCAGCCTCCAACATGCTGACCGCTGCTGTGGCATATGCACCCGCTGCCACCGTGTTTGTCGCCACCGCAGCGGTGGCCGATTGGCGTCCGGCGAATGCCGCGGAGCACAAAATCAAAAAGGATGGCTCGGGCGATGTGCCCCAGTTGACGTTCATTGAAAACACGGACATTTTGGCCGCTCTGGCGCAGTCGCCCAGAGGGCAGTCAGGTGCACTTTATTGCGTCGGCTTTGCCGCCGAGAGCCAGGATTTGCAGGCCAACGCGCAGGCCAAGCGCCTGCGTAAAGGCGTGCCCTTGCTGGTGGGTAACATCGGCCCGGCCACGTTTGGGCAAGATGACAACGCGCTGCTGCTGGTGGATGAGGCCGGTGTTAAAGACCTGGCACGCGATTCCAAACTGGCGCTGGCGCGCAAATTAGTTGCGGAAATATCACTCAGGACAAAGGTAGCAAGTTAAATTTATGAAGATAGATGTCAAGATCATCGACGCGCGTATGGCCGAGCAATTGCCCGCGTACGCCACGCCCGGCAGCGCGGGCCTCGATTTGCGTGCCTGCCTGAGTGAGCCGCTCACTTTGCAGCCCAACGCCTGGCAGCTGGTGCCCACCGGCATCGCCATTTACCTGGCGGACCCGAATTTTGCGGCAATTATTCTGCCACGCTCCGGTTTGGGTCACAAGCACGGGATCGTGCTGGGTAATCTGGTCGGTTTGATTGACAGTGACTATCAGGGGCAGCTGATGGTGAGTGCCTGGAATCGCAGCGATAAAGCGTTCACCATCGAGCCGATGGAGCGCATTGCGCAACTGGTGATCGTGCCCGTGGTGCAGGCCCAGTTCAATGTGGTGACCGAGTTCCCCGCCGCAAGCGAACGCGGGGAGGGCGGCTACGGCTCCACCGGGAAATCCTGACACTGGCGAGACAGACCGCCGCGACACGCCATGTGCAAGCGCTGTCCCCAACGCTTCGCCGGATGTCAGTGCAGCGTGTCGTTACCGGGCGCTTCATCGTGCAGGGCTTGAAGCTTGAAAAAGCCGGTGCCTGCCGAGCCGCGGCCAATTTCTTCTACCGTGGCTTCTCGAATCGCCTCAATCTTCAGGCTCAGGCGTAACGCAATCCCTGCCAGGGGATGATTGGCATCCAGTACGACGTGATCGGGGTAGATCTCACAGACGGTGTAAAAGGCATCGCGTGGTGCGTCCGGGTTGCAGCCCTTGGGCAGGGAGCTGCCTTCAAACGTCATGCCTTCTTCCAGCTCCTCCGGGAAAAGGTCACGCGATTCCAAAAACAGCAGTTGATCGTCGAAATCGCCAAACCCCTGTTCAGGCTCGATTTGCAGGTTAATTTGGGCGCCGACTTCACGGTCTTGCAAGGCGTCTTCGATGACTTCCAGCAGATCATCGCCGCCAACCAAAAACTCAACCGCTTCGTCGAGGATGTCTAATTCTTCGCCTTGCGTATCCGCCAGCGTCCAGGTCAGTGCGAC
>CAJAFJ010000055.1 GCA_903938955.1 uncultured beta proteobacterium
ACGGTCGGCGTTCCTCTGACGGGAATCTCTTAGGTGGGGATCTAGCTTCGCCGCGGAGTCACAAAAGCGCTGCGAAGCCTAACATTATACAAAATTCGCCGCCAGCCGGTTAAAATTGCTTTATATGTTCAGTTATCGTCACGCCTTTCATGCCGGCAACCATGCCGACGTCCTCAAACACACCGTGCTCATTGCCACGCTGCGGCATTTGCTGCAAAAAGACACGGCCCTCACGGTGTTTGACACCCATGCCGGCGCCGGGCTGTACCGGCTCGACGGCGAATACGCCGAAACCAGTGGCGAAGCCGCCAATGGCTTCTTAAAACTACTCTCTTATATAGAGACTCCGCCCGCCCCGGCCAAAAAACCCACGGCGACGGCAAAATCCATTGCCGAAGGCCTGGCCCCGATCCTCAAAGATTATGTGGAGTTGGTTGCCAGCTTCAACAACAAAGGCAGCCACAAGGTGTACCCCGGTTCGCCTTTTATCATCCAGCGTCTGCTGGGCGAGCGCGACAAACTCAAACTGTTTGAGATTCATCCCACCGATACCAAAACCCTCAGCGCCAACATTGCGCAGTTGTCGGCAGGCCGCCAGGTCGCCGTGCTGCGCGAAGACGGTTTTGAAGGCATTAAGAAATTTCTGCCACCACCCGCGCGCCGCGCACTGGTGTTCAGCGACCCCAGTTTTGAAATCAAAAACGACTACGCCCGCGTGGTCGCCACCGTGGCCGACTCGCTAGTACGCTTTGCCACCGGCACTTACGCCGTCTGGTACCCGCTCATCCCGCGCCCGGAAGCGCATGACGTGCCGCGCAAGCTCAAAACCCTGGCCACCAAATCCGGCAAGAAATGGCTCAATGCCACCTTGACCATCAAGTCCAGCAAACTCACGTCTGATGATGCCGGCGAAGTCGTGCGCCCCGGCCTGCCGGCCAGCGGCATGTTCATCATCAACCCGCCGCACACCTTGAAAGCTGCCTTGCAGCTCGCCTTGCCGCAACTGGTCGAGATCCTCGGACAAGACCAGCACGCATCGTTCACGTTGGAGTCCGGCGGCTAAGACAAGTCGACATAGTGACGCTCGCTTAGTCCAAACGGCCGGTCGACGCCATACTGACCCCGCGTATCAGCATCTGGCTAATCCGACTGAAAAAGTGGCGCATGTTCGCAAGGACATAGACAACAGCCGTGCATGGACTGCGATCTTTTATCGACAGCGTCAGGCGACGGTGCGTCTTTCTTTCGCAAAGTTGTAAGGCTGAAATACCGGTGCGATTCACTCGCGCTGTCAGCCCAGCACAATTTCATTGCACTAATATTCAGGGTTGCTGTATCAGCATCAACCATCAACCCGTTAGAGAACGAAGCACACCATGTCAGTCCAAGATCTGTATCAAAAAAAGCTCGGCACACCAGAAGATGCTGTTAATTTGATCAAAAACGGTGATTTCATCATCGTCCCGACCGCTGTGGGCGAGCCGCCAGCGCTGTTGACGGCGCTGTCAGAACAGCGTCGCCGCTTTCTGGATGTCAAGGTGGCGCAGATTTTGGCGGTGCGTAAATATGGCTACCTCGACCCCGAAACGGTTGACCATGTGCGCCATGTGGCGTTTTTCTACAGTGCAGCCACGCGGCCCGGTGGCCTGAATGGCTGGGTTGATTTCATCCCCAGCTATTTCTCCGAGATGCCCAGCCTGATCGAGCGCGGCCAGATTCCGGCCGACGTGGTGTTTTCCATGGCCTCGCCGATGGACCAGCACGGCTACTTCTCGCTCAGCCTGGGCGCGGATTACACGATGGCGGCCGTGGCCAAGGCCCGCGTGATTGCGCTGGAGGTGAACCCCAACGTGCCGTTTGCCAATGGCAATTGCCTGGTACACATTTCGCAGGTGTCGGCGCTGATAGAGCGCGATGAGCCGATCATGGAAGTGGGCCTGCCCAAAATCGGCCCGGTGCAGCAGGCCATTGGCAAGTATGTGGCCGACATGATTGATGACGGTTCAACGCTACAAATCGGCTACGGCGGCATTCCCGATGCGGTGGTGATGCAGCTCACCAGCAAGCACGACCTTGGCATTCACACCGAGATGATTGGCGACGGCATTTTGACGCTGATCGAGAGCGGCGCCGTGACCAACCGCAAAAAGAACTACCTGCCGGGCAAGATGGTGGCCACCTTTGGCCTGGGCTCGAAAAAGCTGTACCAGTTTATGGACCGCAACCCGGCGCTGGAGATGCACCCGGTGGATTTCACCAACGACCCGTATCTGGCGGGCCAAAACGACAAGCTGATGGCGATCAACGCCACGCTGCAGATTGACTTGCTGGGCCAATGCGGCTCCGAGAGCCTGGGCCATGTGCCCTACTCCGGCACCGGCGGTCAGGCTGACTTTGTGCGTGCGGCCAATCGTTCGCGCGGCGGCAAGGCGTTTATCGTGCTGCCGGCCACGGCCAAGGACGACACCATTACCCGCATTGTCCCCACGCTGACGCCCGGCACGCATGTGAGTACCAGCAAGAATGACATCAACTATGTGGTGACCGAGTTTGGTGTGGCGCAGTTGCGCGGCAAGTCGGCCAAGCAACGCGTGCAAGAAATGATCTCCATTGCGCACCCCAACTTCCGCGCCGAATTGACGGAAGCCGCCAAGAAGATGAGTCTGCTTTAAGGTTTGAGCCGCCTTGGGCGGGGTGCGTCATGGCGATAATCAGGGCAGTACTTATATTGCAGGGACGCAAACAACATGACCATCCTCGTCACCGGCGGCGCCGGCATTATTGGCAGTAATTTCGTGCTCGACTGGCTCCGTGCCTCGGACGAGCCGGTCATCAACCTCGACAAACTCACCTACGCCGGCAACCGGCAAAACCTGGCCGCACTCGACGGTGATGCGCGCCATGTGTTTGTGCACGGCGACTTTGGCGATGCGGCACTGGTCAATCAGTTGCTGACGCAGTACCAACCGCGTGCGGTGCTGAATTTTGCCGCCGAGTCGCATGTGGACCGCTCGATTCATGGACCGGGCGAATTCATCCAGACCAACATCGTCGGCACCTTCCACCTGCTGGAATCGGTGCGCGCCTATTGGGGGGCGCTGGAGGCCACGTCCAAGGCGGCGTTCCGCTTTTTGCATGTTTCCACTGACGAGGTTTATGGCTCTTTGAGCAAGACCGACCCGGCCTTTACCGAGACCCACCGCTACGAGCCCAACAGCCCGTATTCGGCCAGCAAGGCCGCCAGCGACCACCTGGTGCGCGCCTACCACCACACCTATGGTCTGCCGGTGCTGACCACTAATTGCTCCAACAACTACGGGCCGTTTCACTTTCCAGAAAAACTGATTCCGCTGATGATCGTCAACGCGCAGGCCGGCAAAGCGCTGCCGGTGTATGGCGATGGTCAGCAGATTCGCGACTGGCTGTATGTGACCGACCATTGCAGCGCCATCCGCCGCGTGCTGGAAGCGGGCCAGCTGGGCGAGGTCTACAACGTCGGCGGCTGGAACGAGAAGCCGAATCTGGACATCGTGCACACCGTGTGCGCCCTGCTGGACGAACTCAAGCCCCGCGCCGACGGCAAGCCCTACCAAGAGCAAATCACCTACGTGACCGACCGCCCCGGCCATGACCGCCGCTATGCGATTGATGCGCGCAAGATTGAGCAGCAACTGGGCTGGAAACCTTCTGAGACCTTTGAGTCCGGCATCCGCAAAACCGTGCAGTGGTACCTGGATCACCCTGAGTGGGTGGCCAATGTGCTCAGTGGCGGCTACCGCGATTGGGTGACAAAACAGTACGGTCACTAAGCCATGAAAATTCTGCTTTTTGGCCGTAGTGGCCAAGTCGGTTGGGAGTTGCAACGCTCCTTGAGCGTGTTGGGTGAGCTGGTGGCATTGGGCCACGATGCGGCCAGCAACCCGGACCAGCTGTGCGGTGACTTCAGCGATCTGGCAGGCCTGGCCGAGACCGTGCGCCGGGTCAAACCGGATGTGATCGTCAATGCCGCCGCCCACACGGCGGTGGACAAAGCCGAAGCCGAGCCGGACCTGGCCCGCACCCTCAACGCGCTGGCACCCGGTGTGCTGGCCGCCGAGGCGCACAAACTGGGGGCCTGGCTGGTGCATTTCTCCACTGACTATGTGTTTGACGGCAGCGGCCAGCAACCCTGGCGCGAGACGGACGCCACCGCGCCCTTGAGTGTTTACGGCCAGACCAAGCTGGAAGGCGAACGCTTGGTAGCCGCCTGCGCCAAACACCTGATCTTTAGAACCAGCTGGGTTTACGCCGCACGCGGCGGCAACTTTGCCAAGACCATGCTGCGCTTGGCCGGTGAGCGTTATGTGCTGACGGTGATTGACGACCAGTTTGGCGCACCCACCTCGGCCGAACTGCTGGCCGATGTGACAGCCCATGCGCTGGTCAAAGCCCTGCAGCAACCCGAACTGGCCGGGCTGTACCACTGCGTCGCGGGTGGTGAAACCAGCTGGCACGGCTACGCCAGCTATGTGCTGGCGCAAGCCCAGGCGCTGGGCTGGGCACTGCAGGCCGGGCCGGCGCAAGTGATGCCGACGCCCACCGCCAGCTACCCGACACCGGCACAGCGGCCATTGAATTCGCGCCTGGACACCAACCGACTGCAAAGCGCTTTTGGGTTGACGCTGCCCCCTTGGCAACAAGGCGTGGCGCGCATGCTCACCGAAATTACAGGGAAACAATAACCATGACCACGTCAAACAACACCGCCACCGCCGCCAAGGGCAACACGCTGGCGCGCAAGGGCATCATCCTGGCTGGGGGCTCCGGCACCCGCCTGTACCCGGCCACGCAAGTCGTCAGCAAACAACTGCTGCCGATCTACGACAAGCCGATGATTTATTACCCGCTAAGCGTGTTGCTGCTGGCGGGCATCCGCGAGATTCTGGTGATCTCCACACCGCAAGACACACCGCGTTTTGAGCAGCTGCTGGGCGATGGCAGCCAGTGGGGCATTCAGATCAGCTACGCGGTGCAACCGTCACCCGATGGCTTGGCGCAGGCGTTTTTGATTGGTGAAGAGTTTTTGGCTGGCGCGCCGAGTGCACTGGTGCTGGGCGACAACATTTTTTACGGCCACGACTTTGCTGGCCTGCTGGAGAGCGCCAACCAACAAACCGTTGGTGCCACCGTGTTTGCCTACGCCGTGCAAGACCCCGAGCGCTATGGCGTGGTGGAGTTTGACGCGAACGGCCACGCCATCAGTCTGGAAGAAAAACCGGTTATGCCCAAGTCGCGCTACGCCGTCACCGGCCTGTATTTTTACGACGCTCAAGTGGTGGCACTGGCCAAGCAAGTCAAGCCCTCGGCCCGTGGCGAGCTGGAGATCACCGACCTGAACCGCATGTATTTAGAGCAAGGCTCGCTGGATGTGCAAACCATGGGCCGCGGCTATGCCTGGCTGGATACCGGCACGCACGAGTCGATGCTGGAGGCCAGCCAGTTCATCTACACCATCGAGAACCGCCAGGGCCTCAAAGTCGCCGCACCGGAAGAAATTGTCTGGCGCCACGGCTGGATTGACGATGTCCAGCTGGACAAGCTGGCCCAGCCGCTGGCCAAGTCGGGCTACGGCAAATACCTGCTGCGCTTGCTGAAAGAAAAGGTCTATTGATGAAAGTCACGCCTTGCGCCATTGCCGATGTACTGCTGATCGAACCCAAGGTTTTTGGCGATGCACGCGGCTTTTTTTACGAGAGCTTTAACCAGCGCGACTTTGCCAAAGCCACCGGACTCGACCTGACCTTTGTGCAGGACAACCATTCCAAATCAGCGCAGGGCGTGTTGCGCGGTCTGCATTACCAGGTGCAAAACCCGCAAGGCAAGCTGGTGCGCGTGGTGGCCGGCGAGGTGTTTGACGTAGCGGTGGATATTCGCCGCGACTCACCCACGTTTGGCCAATGGGTCGGCGAGATTTTGTCGGGCGACAACAAGCGCCAGCTTTGGGTGCCACCGGGTTTGGCGCACGGTTTTGTGGTGCTGTCCGAGCACGCTGAATTTTTATACAAAACCACCGATTACTACGCGCCGGAACACGAACGCTGCATTGCCTGGGACGACCCGACGCTGGCGATTGAGTGGCCGGTGATGATGACTGCGCCCAAACTCTCGGCCAAAGATGCGGCTGGGGCCTCATTTCTGGACGCCTGCACGCCGTGAGCATGATTCTGGTGACTGGCGGCGCCGGGTACATCGGCTCGCACACCTGCGTGGAGTTGCTCAATGCCGGGTTTGACGTGACCGTGTTTGACAACTTTTGCAACAGCCAGCCCGAAGCGCTGGCGCGGGTGGAGCGCATCACCGGCAAAAAGCCAACTCTGATTCAAGGCGACATTCGCGACCGGGCAGCATTGGTGGCGGCGTTGCAGCAAAGCGGGGCCACGGCGGTGATTCACTTTGCGGGGCTGAAGGCGGTGGGCGAGTCGGTGCAAAAACCACTGCTCTATTACGACAACAACGTGGTCGGCACCGTGCGCCTGCTGGAGGCCATGACCGAGTGCGGCGTGAAGACGCTGGTGTTCAGCTCGTCGGCCACGGTCTACGGCGACCCGCAGCGCCTGCCTTTGACTGAAGACCATCCGCTGTCCACCACCAACCCTTATGGTCAGACCAAGCTGGTGATTGAAGAGATGCTGCGCGACTTGTTCCGCAGCGACCCGAGCTGGCATATCTCGATCCTGCGTTACTTCAACCCGGTGGGGGCACATGCCAGTGGCCTGATCGGCGAAGACCCGCAGGGCACGCCCAACAACCTGTTGCCCTTTGTGGCGCAGGTGGCGGTGGGGCGGCGCGCGTTTCTGAATGTCTGGGGCAATGATTACGCCACGCCCGATGGCACCGGGGTGCGTGACTACATCCATGTGGTGGACCTGGCGCTGGGCCATTTGAAAGCGCTGGAGCGCTTGCAACACCAGGCCGAGTGCCTGGCCATCAACCTCGGCACCGGCGTGGGCTACAGCGTGCTGGACATGGTGCGCGCCTTTGAGCAAGCCAGCGGTCAACCGGTGCCGCACCAGGTGGGGCCGCGTCGCGAAGGTGACATTGCCGCCTGCTACGCTGACCCGGCGCAGGCACTGGCCTTGCTGGGCTGGCAAGCCGAGCGCGGGCTGCAGACCATGTGTGCCGACGCCTGGCGCTGGCAAAGCGGCAACCCCAACGGCTACGCGACGACTTAAATTCAAACAACAAGGGAATAAAAAAATGAACAAGAACAATGAGGTGACTCATGGCTAAAGGCATGATTCTGGCCGCCGGACAAGGCACCCGCGTGCGCCCCCTGACGCGGGATTTACCCAAGCCGATGGTGCCGATTTTGGGCAAGCCGCTGATGGAGTACCAGATTGAACACCTGGCGCGCCACGGCATCACCGAGATCATGGTCAACGTGGCCTACCACCACCAAAAGATCGAGCGCTACTTTGGCGACGGCCACCGCTGGGGCGTGGAGATTGGCTACTCTTACGAAGGGGTGCTGGACCACGGCGACATCCTGCCGCGCCCGATGGGCTCGGCCGGTGGCATGCGGCGCATTCAGGATTTAGGCGGCTTTTTTGACAAAACCACGCTGGTGCTGTGCGGCGATGCCCTGATTGACTTGGACATTGGCGCCGCCCTGCATGAGCACAAAACCAAGGGCGCCATTGCCAGTGTGGTGGCGCTGGATGTACCGCTGCAAGACGTGCATAACTACGGCATTGTGGTGGCGGGAGCCGACGGCAAGATCGAGTCGTTCCAGGAGAAACCCACCCCGGCGGAAGCCAAATCGACCCTGGCCAGCACCGGTATCTATATTTTTGAGCCGGCGGTGTTGGACCTGGTGCCCTCGGGCCAGGTGTATGACATTGGCTCGCAACTGTTCCCACAGCTGGTGGAACAGAAGCTGCCGTTTTACGCACAGAACCGGTTTTTTAACTGGATCGACATTGGGCGCGTGAGTGATTATTGGTCGGTGTTGCAGCGCGTGTTGCGCGGCGAGGTGGCCGAGGTCAACATGCCGGGGCGCCAGATCAAACCGGGGATCTGGGTCGGGCTGAACGTCTCGGTGCCCTGGGACAAGGTGACGATTGAAGGGCCGGTCTACATTGGCGCCAACGCCCGCATCGAACCTGGCGTGACCATCACTGGCCCGGCCTGGATTGGGCATGGCAGCCACCTCCGCACCGGGGCCAAGGTGGTGCGCAGTATTTTGTTTGAGTACACGCGGATTGCCGCCGACATGCGGTTCAACGAGATGATTGTGTCGCCCGACTACGCGGTCGACCGCCACGGTGAGACCTTGTACCGAGGTGACGACACCTCCCAGCTGCGCTGGGGTGATGCGCGGGCCTGATCGCTTGCGCTTGCTTCACCCTGTTCCCATTTATTGATTGATTTCCCCATGTTGATTCAACCTGTCGTTCTTTCTGGCGGCTCCGGCACGCGCCTGTGGCCTTTGTCGCGCGAAAAATACCCCAAACAACTGCTGCCGCTGATTGGCGAAGACTCCTTGCTGCAGGCCACGGTACGCCGGGTCGATGGCATTGCCGGCGCCGAGCTGGCCGCACCGATGGTGGTCTGCGGTGAGGAATACCGCTTTGTTATCGCCGAGCAACTGCGCTTGCTGGGCAAGCCGGGCACCATCGTGCTCGAACCCATGGGCCGCAACACGGCCCCCGCCCTGACACTTGCCGCACTGGCTGCCATCAAAAATGGCGCCGACCCGGTGCTGCTGGTGATGCCGGCGGACCACGTCATTACCAACATCACGGCGTTTCAAAGCGTAGTGAGCCAGGGCGCCATGCTGGCGGCGACCGGCGCGGTGGTGACCTTTGGCATCACGCCCGATGCGCCGGAAACGGGCTATGGCTATATCCAGTCGGGCGCGGCTTTTGCCAGCCCCGCCGCGAATGGCAACGCCGCCAGCCTGATTGCGCGCTTTGTCGAAAAGCCGGATTTGGCCACCGCTCAGACGTATCTGGACGCGGGCACTTACCTCTGGAACAGCGGTTTGTTCATGATGCGCGCAACGGTCTGGTTGGCGGCCATGGGCGCTTGCCGACCGGACATTTTGGCGGCCTGTCAAACCGCGTGGAATGAAGGCGATACCGATGGCGATTTTGTGCGTGTGGGCAAGGAGACTTTTGCCAACTGCCCCGCCGACTCGATTGATTACGCGGTGATGGAGCGCATTGCCGCCGGGTCTGAAGCCGGTGTGCTGCCGCCCGGCGTGGTGATTCCCCTGAGCGCGGGCTGGTCCGATGTGGGCGCCTGGGATGCGCTGTGGCAGGTGCTGCCCAAAGACGGCAGTGGCAATGTGGCCCAGGGCGATGTGCTGCTGCAAGACTGCCGCAACACGCTGGCGCTGTCAGAAGGCCGGCTGATTGCCTGCGTTGGCGTGAGCGATCTGGTGGTGGTAGAAACTGCCGACGCCATTTTGGTGGCGCACAAGGACAAGACGCAGGATGTGAAGAAGATTGTCGACATCCTGAAACAGCAGGGCCGCGCGGAAGGCTCGATCCACCGCAAGGTGTTTCGCCCTTGGGGTTCGTATGACGGTGTGGATGCCGGTGAGCGTTTTCAGGTCAAGCGCATTGTGGTCAAGCCGGGCGGCATTTTGTCGCTGCAAATGCACCACCACCGCGCCGAGCACTGGATTGTGGTCAG